>CAMWXB010000051.1 GCA_947178125.1 uncultured Lachnospiraceae bacterium
TTCATAGACGAATTTATTCGTCTTGCGAATATTGGTGCCAAGACGCTTTCAGCGTTGGTGCAAATCTTTATCACAAGGCGAACAGGTTCGCCTCAAAGAACGCCTGAAATACGGCGTTCTTCCCATTGATGGTTTATGCCGCCGCAGGCGGCATGACGGGAAGGTTCAAAAATAATTTTTTTACAGAAAGAAACGGAGGGCATTTACCATGAATTTAAAAGATACCTTGCAGCTTCTCAGAAAACAGCGCGGTTATTCGCAGGAAGAACTTGCGGATAGAATCGGAATCGCGCGCCAGACTGTCAGCAAATGGGAGAACGGGCAGGCGGTGCCGGAACTGAACGGGCTGCTTCTGTTGAGCAGTCTTTATGGTGTGACGATAGACAGGATTGTCAGAGGAAATGAGGAATGTGATTTATCCTTATGCCCTTGTGCGGAGGAGGATATCAGCGAAACAATCAGGTTTCTTCTTTTGGCCAAGCGGAACACCTATGCGGCCAAAGAAAACCAGATAAAGGCTTCCAGAACGAACTCCCATGATTACTGTTATGAGAACGAAAACGGTTATGCCTATTATGACACTTATCTGGGCGGCGAATATTTTGCCGGTGAAGAGGCGGTCTGGCATCATGAGAATCCTGTCTGGAGCATGAATTATGCCGGACGTGTCACCGGAGAACATTTCAGCGGCGATTTTCTGAAAGAGGCTCTTTTACATGTGCCGGCGGATAAGCCTTTCCGGGGACCGGAAATTTATACGAAAGGCGATTATCATTATCATTGCAGTGTGACAGGAGCGTTTGACTGGTTTCAGGGATATGAAGAAATTTTTTATAGAGAACGGAAAATATATGAGTGCTTCTTTCATGGAGGTATCATTAAATAATGGATGTTATCGAAAAGAAAGTCATAGCAAAAGATTATTTGACGAAATCTAATCTCCCGGTCAGCGATTATGTGATCAATCCGTATATAGGCTGTCCTCACGCATGTAAATACTGCTATGCCGGCTTTATGAAGCGATTTACCGGGCATGGGGAAGCGTGGGGCAGCTTTATTGATATCAAAGAATGTACGAAGCCGATTGATACACGGAAACTAACAGGAAAATCACTTTTCATAGCATCTGTTACGGATTGTTATAATCCTATGGAAGAAAAGTATAAAGTGACCGCAAAAATACTGGAGCAGTTAGTCGATGTGGATTGTCAGGTCACGATTTCTACGAAATCGGCCTTAATATGCAGGGATTTGGAGCTTCTTAAAAAGCTGCCGCATTTAAAAGTGGCTTTTTCGATCAATACGCTGGATGAATCTTTCCGCAAAGATATGGACAGAGCGGATACGATTGAAAAAAGGCTGACGGCAATGACGAAGCTGCATTGTGCCGGAATCCATACGGTTTTGTTTATGTCTCCCATTTTCCCCTGCATTACGGAATGGAAAGAGATCATCGACGTGTCGCAGGATATTGTGAACGAATACTGGTTCGAGAATTTGAATCTGCGCGGGGCATATAAAAAAGAAATTCTCGATTACATTGCGGCGTCTTATCCTCAATTCATGCCGGAATATACGAAAATCTATCTCCAAAAAGATATGACATACTGGCAGAAGCTGGCACAGGAGCTGGATGGATACTGCCGGGAACGGAATGTAAAATATACAAATTATTTCTATCATGAGGAACTTGTAAAAAGGAAAAAGAATATATAGTCAACGGATTACAGAAAGATTGTTTCTTTAGAACGTTTCTGAGTGTGGGTAAATGGGGGTAAACGGGAAAAACCGGACTGGCATCTTTACCTCTTTTTTGGTAAAATAGAAAAGAAATTTTGGCAAAAATGTCTGCAAATGCAGACAGATGGAGGTATACATATATGAACGGGAGTTTTGAAATAAAAGATGATTTTTATCTCAACGGTGAAAAGATAAAAATTATTTCAGGGGGCATCCACTATTTCCGCGTCGTTCCCGAATATTGGAGGGACCGTCTCGAAAAACTGAAGGCGCTCGGCTGTAATACGGTGGAAACCTATATTCCGTGGAATCTTCACGAAAGAGAAAAGGGAAAGTTCGACTTTACGGGAATGCTGGATGTCTGCGCTTTTGTAAAAACGGCACAGGAACTGGGATTGTGGGTCATTTTACGTCCGTCGCCATATATCTGCGCGGAATGGGAATTTGGCGGGCTTCCATGGTGGCTGCTCGCGGAGGACGGTATGCGGCTTCGCTGCATGTATGAGCCTTATTTAAAGCATGTGAAAGAATATTATGAAAAACTGTTTCAGGTAATCGGGCCTTTACAGATTACGGAAGGCGGCCCTGTTATTTTCATGCAGATTGAGAATGAA
Organism: uncultured Lachnospiraceae bacterium; assembly: GCA_947178125.1. Taxonomy (GTDB): domain Bacteria; phylum Bacillota; class Clostridia; order Lachnospirales; family Lachnospiraceae; genus UBA3282. The sequence goes on from CAMWXB010000051.1 coordinate 2,355, forward strand.
TATGGTTACTATGGCGATGACGAAGAATATCTTGCCTATATGAAAAAACTGATGACTGACTGCGGATGCAGTGTGCCGCTCGTTACCTCTGACGGACCTTTTGGCGATGCTTTTGACTGTGGAAAAGTGGGAAACGTTTTACAGACAGGCAATTTCGGTTCGAAAGGCAAATTGCAGTTTGGCCTGATGAAAAAGAAAATCGGCAGCAGACCGCTGATGTGTATGGAATTTTGGGTGGGCTGGTTCGACAGCTGGGGGGCTCCCTGCCACCAGACGGGCGGTCTGGCGGAACATATCAAAGATTTGGACGAGATTCTTTCCGAAGGTCATGTGAATCTTTACATGTTCATCGGCGGCACCAATTTCGGCTTTATGAACGGCGCGAATTATTACGATGTGCTGACGCCGGATGTGACGTCCTATGATTATGACGCGCTTTTGACGGAGGACGGGCAGATAACGCCCAAGTATGAAGCATTTCGGAACGTAATCGCCAAATATGCCGAAATCCCGCAGCTTTCTCTGACGACCCGGATTCAGAGAAAGAGTTACGGAACGCTGAAAGCCGTAAGGAGCACCGGATTATTTGACAATCTGGATAATATCTCCCGGCGGAGACAAAATGTACTGCCTCTTTCGATGGAAAAGCTGGGACAGGGCTATGGGTATACTCTCTATGAAAGCATTTTGGAAAAAGAAGGAGACCTGAAAACGCTCCGGCTTCACGGCGCGAACGACAGAGCCAATATCTTTCTGGATGAAAAACCACTCGTGACGCTGTACGACAGGGAACTTCTCACGGAACATACCATTGAGACGCCCGTTGCAAAGGGAGAAAAACTTTCTATCCTCGTAGAAAATATGGGACGCGTGAATTTTGGCCCCATGCTGGAAAAGCAGCGAAAGGGAATCGACCAGTGTGTGCAGATTAACGGCCATCAGCATTATAAGTGGGATATGTACTGCCTGCCGATGGAAGATTTGTCCGGTCTGTCTTTTGAAACGCCGCTCGAAGAAGGGGAACCGGGATTTTATGAGTTCCTTTTTACGGCAGAAGAGACGGGAGATACTTTTATCGAACTTACCGGATGGGGAAAAGGCTGTGTGCTCGTAAATGGCTTTAATATCGGAAGATTCTGGGAAATCGGCCCGCAGAAACGTCTTTATATTCCGGCGCCGCTGCTCAAAAAAGGTGAAAACAGGATTCTGATTTTTGAAACAGAAGGAAAAGCGCCAGGGGAGATCAGGCTGTGTGATGAGCCGGACCTCGGCTAGTGTGAAAAGAAGCGCCGGAAATTTCAATCTGCTGTAGTATAAAGATTGAAGGGCTGGCGCTTTTGTATTAGAATGTATTAAGATTAAGAAAAGACATACGGCGGAAAAGAAAGGAATCGAACTGATGAAGTTCAGAATAGAAAAGGAAAAAGGAAATCGAATCAATGAAGGTATGATCGGATTATTTTTCGAGGACATCAATTATGCGGCAGACGGCGGACTGTATGCGGAAATGATAGAGAACCGTTCATTTGAATTTTATGACTGTTACGGCGATAAAGGAGACTATTATGTAAAGCCGGATCCAGGCTATGGCTGGAGCCTTGCACAGGTGGGCGAAAACAGCACAGGTGAGTGCTGTGACGACGGGAATAGCGCAGAAGCGGATTGCGGCGGCGGGAGTAGAAGCGGCGGGGATGCTGCCGGTGAATTGCAGTTTGTCATGGGCAGCCCGCTATACCGGGAAAATCCGCACTACCTGCGTTTTACGGCCGCACAGCCGGGCGTGGGGATTCGGAATCAGGCATACGGCGGCATTTATCTGGAAAAAGAGAAAGAATACAAAGTATCTTTTTATGCAAGACAGATTTCCTATGAGGGAGCATTCCGGGTCACTGTCCGGAAAGCAGAAAAAGTATATGCGGAAGCTTCTGCGCCTTGCCAGAGTGTGTCGAAGGACGCCTGGAGAAAGTGGATTCGTTATGAACTGACGTTGAAAGCGGCGGATACGGTAGAGGGGGGTGAATTTGTCCTGTCTTTGGATGAGGCGGGAACCGTAGAGTTCGATTTTATCTCCATGATGCCGGCGGATGCGGTGGCGGGCGTTTTCCGGAAGGACCTGTTCGAGCGGTTGAAAGAACTGCATCCGGGATTCCTGCGTTTTCCGGGTGGCTGCATCATCGAGGGCAATACGCTGGAGAACCGTTATCGGTGGAAAGAAAGCGTTGGTATTCCGGAGCAGCGCAGGGCCAATTACAGCAGATGGTCGCTGCACGGTACGAACCCGGAAAACGGATGGCATACAGAATATGCCCATTATAATCAGACGCTCGGAATCGGTTTCTACGAATATTTTCTGCTGTGTGAACTGATCGGGGCGGCTCCGCTTCCAGTGTTGAATGTGGGACTTGCCTGTCAGTACCAGTCCTATGAACTGATAGAAGTGGAAGCGCCGGAATTTCAGGAGTTTCTACAGGATGCGCTGGATTTGATCGAATTTGCGAACGGCGGGGCGGATACGAAATGGGGCGGCCTGCGTGCGCGGATGGGCCATCCCGAACCGTTTGGGTTGACGATGATCGGTATCGGCAATGAGCAGTGGGAGACTGAACAGGTCGATTTCTATGCCCGTTACCGTCTTTTTGAACGGACGATTCATGAAAAATATCCGGAAATCCGGCTGATCGGTTCCGCCGGGCCGGATATTACCTCAGAGCATTACCGGGATGCCTGGAAGTTCTATCATGAAGCGGCGGCCGAAAATCCGCATTTCTGTTATGCGGTGGACGAACATTATTATGTGAGACCGGAATGGTTCTATGACCATGTGGATTTTTATGACGATTATCCGAGGAATGTCAAAGTTTTTGCCGGGGAATACGCGGCTCATCCCGTCAGCGGGATGAAGGAGCCGGGAGCCAATACCTTTGCGGGGGCGCTTGCGGAAGCGGCTTTTCTGACGGGCATTGAGAAAAACGCGGATGTGGTGATTCTGGCTTCTTATGCGCCTCTTTTTGCGAGAATCGGATATGCCCAGTGGGCGCCTGATATGATCTGGTTCAACGAAACGGATACCTATCCGACCGCCAGCTATTATGTCCAGAAGATGTACGGTGAGAACATGGGAACTGTGCTCGTACCGATGCGCGGGCAGGAGAAGGAACTGCGGAAAGAAGGAATTTATATCAGCCTTTCCTTTGATGAAAAAGACGGTGAATACATTCTCAAGGCGGCCAATGCGGCAAAAGAAGAGAAATATTTGGAGTTGACGGATACGCGGGAAGAGCCGGTTCGGGGAACGGTTATGATGAAGGAACTGCGGAAGGATGTGCATGATGCGGAGACGGAGGCAGGTAACAGTGCAGCAGAGGCGTCCAATGCCGCAAGCGGGGCAGATGATGATATAGAAGGAAAGAGCGGCCGGCCGGAACCTGTCTGTTATGAAGAGCGCAGTATGAAATTGGACGGGATGCTTGCGCTTGCGCCGGAAAGCTTTGTGGTGGTGCGGATGAAGATGCCGGAATGATTTGACAAAAATATAACGAAAGGCATATAATTTGACTGAATATTCAGAAGAAAGGATAAGCGCAAATGATTAAGTGGCTGAACGATAAGGAAAATGCAAAGTATGTTTTCTGCCTCCGCATTTTGTACGGTGTGGCGGTGGGGGCGGTCATGTGCGCTTTTTATATGCTGTGCGGACATCTGGATTTCGGGAAGTCCTGTTTTGCGCTGATCGGTGCAGCGATTCCGGTCATGATGAGCGGCGGTATTTATCTGTCCGGTTTCATGAGAACATCGGAAACGCTGTCCGGCAGAGTGTTCGGGAAGACGGATGCAGAAACATCCGGAAAAGCGGACTTTAGTGCAAGGACGGGCTATGCTGGCACGCAGGCTGTTATCGCGGCGATGACCTTTTACCTGCTGTATGCGGGGGGACTTTCGGTAATTCGGAAAGACAGGCAGCTGGCGTTTCTCTGCATCGGCTATATGATTTCCAGAACGCTGTACGGCATGGCGTTTGTGTGGTTTCCGGAAGCGGAAAAGGAGAAAGGCAGGCGCGGGGACACAGTTCTTTCTCCGGCATTGCGGAAGGCTCTCAGGATAATTCTTAGCGTTATCTTAGCGTTGTGCTTCTGTACTTGTTTGGTGATTGAGCCTATAATGGGCATGTTGGAAGCGCTGCTTTGTATGTGGGTGTGGACTTACTATTATTATATGTCCAAAAAGTTATTTGGCGGTGTTACGAAGGAATCGGCGGGATATTTCCTGACATTGTGCGAACTCGCGCTGGCGTTGTTCGTCGGTATGTTCGGCGGGGCACTGCTTTAACGGACTTACACGAAATGTACTTTCAACTATGGATTTGAATGTCTGCAGAAGCAGACGGATGGGTATCATGATGGGAAAGAAACTGGTCCTTGGGATTCTGGCGCATGTTGACGCCGGAAAGACAACACTGGCAGAGAGTATACTATATAGGAGCGGCAGCATTCGGAAAGCGGGAAGAGTGGACCACAGAGATACTTTTCTGGATACGGATGCGCAGGAGCGGTCGCGCGGCATTACGATTTTCAGCAAACAGGCAGAATTTTCCTGGGCGGGAATGGATGTAACACTGTTAGATACGCCCGGTCACGTTGATTTTTCCGCAGAGATGGAACGAACGCTGCAGGTGCTCGATTATGCGGTGCTTGTCATCAGCGGTGCGGACGGGGTGCAGGGTCATGTTATGACGCTCTGGAACCTGCTTATGCGTTACCGGATACCGGTCTTTCTTTTCGTGAATAAGATGGACCAGCCGGGGACAGACAGAGAAGCGCTGATGCGGGAACTGCAGGAACGTCTTGGCGGGCAGTGTATTGATTTTACGGCGGATGCGGCGCGGCGCGGCGGTTTATCGGCGGCATATGATGAGGGTGTTTCCTGTGATGTGGATTACAGGGAAGATGTTTCTGACAACGCGGATTATGAGCGGTTTCTGGAGAATATCGCCGTATGCGACGAAAAGCTTTTGGAGAAGTATCTGGAACAGGGCGGGCTCGCCGATGGGGAGATTGCTTCCCTGATCGCTTCGCGAAAGGTATTTCCCTGCTATTTCGGCTCGGCGCTGAAAGCGGAAGGCGTAAAAGAATTATTGGACGGGGTAAAGAAATTCAGTCTGGCCCGGAAATATCCGGACAGTTTCGGCGCGCGGGTCTATAAGATCGGCAGAGACAGCACGGGCAGCCGTCTTACTTATATGAAGGTCACGGGGGGCAGTTTACAGGTAAAGCAGCTTGTGAAAGGTTCTACGGGAGATTGGGAAGAAAAAATTGATCAGATTCGGATTTATTCAGGGGTGAAATATACTCTCGAAAAAGAAGTACCGGCAGGGACGGTCTGTGTTGTGACCGGACTTAGCCGGACTTTTTCAGGAGAGGGGCTGGGGACGGAACAGGGGAGCGTTTCGCCGGTGCTTGCTCCCGTCATGACATACCGGGTCGTACTGCCGCCGTCTTGCGATACGCATGCGGTGTACAAAAAGTTATGTCAACTTGAAGAGGAGGAGCCGCAGCTTCATATCGTCTGGAAGGAGCAGGTCGGGGAAATTCATGTACAGCTCATGGGAGAGGTACAGATTGAAATCTTGAAAAATCTGATTGCAGAGCGTTTTGGCGTTTCGGTCGAGTTTGACGAGGGGAGCATTGTTTACAGGGAGACGATCAGCAGGACGGCAGAGGGCGTAGGGCATTTCGAGCCGTTACGTCATTATGCGGAAGTGCATCTGCTGATGGAACCGGGAGAAGCCGGGAGCGGCCTTGTTTTTGATACGGAATGCAGTGAGGACGTGCTGGATAAGAACTGGCAGCGTTTGATTCTGACACATTTGGAAGAAAAAGAGCATCCGGGTATTTTGACGGGAGCTCCAATTACGGATATGCGGATTACGTTAATGGCGGGCCGGGCACATTTGAAACATACCGAAGGCGGCGATTTCCGTCAGGCGACATACCGGGCGGTCAGACATGGACTGCATCGGGCGGGCGGCGTGCTTCTGGAGCCTGTTTATGAATTTCGGCTGGAACTGCCTTCAACGTTGATCGGGCGGGCCATGACGGATGTGCAGGCGATGAGCGGTCATTTCGAGGCACCGGTTACGGAGGGGGATGTTTCTGTTTTGACCGGAACGGCGCCCGCAGCGAAGATGCAGGGGTATCAGACGGCGTTGATGGCGTATTCCGGAGGAAGCGGCAGGCTTTTCTGCAGCCTGAAAGGATATGAACCCTGCCATAATGCGGATGAGGTGATCGAACGAATCGGCTATGTGGCGGAGCGGGATCTGGACAATCCGGCTTCTTCGGTATTCTGCGCGCACGGGGCGGGCTTTCTGGTGGAATGGCAGGATGTGGAACAGTATATGCACCTGGAAAGCTGTCTGGATAAAAGAGGTGTCATGGCGGAAGGCGGACAGCATGGTGCGGAAGGGCGTGCAGGAAGCAGCGGACAGCCCGGCGCATCCGGCCGGACGGGGAGCGGCGGCCTGCAGGCCGAGGTACAGGGGGATGCGGAAAGCGTCGGGCCGGGTGGCGGATATGCCGCGTATGCCGCAGGAGAAAAGGAACTGGAAGAAATTTTCAGCCGGACCTATGGAAACCGGAAAGGTATCGCCGGCAGCAGCGCACTCGACAGCCGCCGTAAATGGAGCAGTCCGAAGACGATTTCCGCCGAGACCGTAAAAAATGGCAAGGTGCGGGAAACGCTGCCGGCTTCCACACAGGAAGAGTATCTGCTCGTGGATGGGTATAATATTATTTTTGCATGGGAAGAGCTAAGTGAACTGGCAAAACTAAATCTGGACAGCGCGCGCGGGAAGCTGATGGATATTTTGAGCAATTATCAGGGATACCGGAAGATGACGCTGATACTGGTCTTTGATGCGTATAAGGTCAAAGGCAGTCCTGGCAGCATTTTTCCTTATCATAATATCCATGTGGTCTATACGAAGGAAGCGGAGACGGCCGACCAGTACATCGAGAAGGTGACACACGAGATTGCGAAAAAGCACAGGGTAAGTGTTGCAACGTCCGACGGTCTGGAACAGCTCATCATTATGGGACAGGGCGCGAAGCGGATATCCGCGCGGGAACTGAAAGAAGAGATTATGTCAACTAATCAGGAACTGCGGGAACTTTTTCTGGAAAATCCCGAAAAAGGAACAAAAGAGAAGCGATATCTGTTCGATACGCTTTCTCCGGAACTGGCGGAACATATGGAAAATGTCAGATTAGGAAAAAAGGAGTTTTAGCGATGTTTTTATTATATTTTTTGCTGTGGGTCATTTTCAACGGAAACTTTACATTGGAAATCGCGGTCTTTGGCGTGGTCATTGCGGCGGCGGTCTTTGCCTTTACCTGTAAATTTGCGGATTACAGCATAGAAAAAGAAAAAATGTTATTCCGAAATTTCTTCCGTATCATCAGGTATGTCGTCGTTCTGGTGATTGAAATCGTCAAGGCAAATTTCGCGGTCGTGCATCTGATCTTATCGGAAGAGGAAGAAGTGGAACCGGCGCTCGTCACTTTTCGGGCGGATTTAAAGACGGCGGCGGGGCGTTCGGCATTGGCCAATGCCATTACCCTGACACCGGGAACCATTACAGTGCAGCTCGAAGATAACGTTTATACGGTGCATTGTCTGGATGAAACGCTGGCCGAGGGCATTGATGAATCTATTTTTGCAGAGATGATGAAAGAAATCGAGAAAGGGGGAAACTGACCTATGGAAAAGGGAATACCGATGCTTGACCAGGCATATCATATTCTTTTCACCGCATCACTGGTAGTTTTGGCAATTATGATTATCCTGTGTCTGATACGGGCCATTATCGGGCCGCGGATTGCGGACAGAATCGTTGCTACGAATATGATGGGAACGATCGTTATGGTCATCATTGCCATACTTGCCATTATGCTCAGAGAAGGCTATCTTGTGGATATCTGCATCATTTATGCCATGATCAGTTTTCTGGCGGTCATTGTGCTGACGAAAGTATACATGGGAGTTTATCGGGAAAAGAAGGAGGAAGAGAACGATGGAAGTCATTGAATGGATACGGTTCCTGTTCGGTACGCTTTTTATCCTTTGCGGCCTTCTGATTTTTCTGATTGAAATGATAGGCGTCTTCCGTTTCAAATATGTGCTGAACAGAATGCACGCAGCGGCGATGGGAGATACGCTGGGAATCGCCTGTTCGCTGATCGGGCTGATGATCATAAGCGGCTTTAGTTTTACATCTTTGAAGCTGTTCTGTGTCATTGTATTTTTGTGGTTTTCGTCTCCGACATCGTCCCATCTGATCGCGCGGTTAGAGGTTGCAACGGATGAAAAAAGAGAAGCGCATTATTCTGTGATAAATCTGGATGATACGGCGGCAGAGCAGGAGCAGGCGGGAAGGCAGAAGCATGTGGCAGAGCAGGAGCAGGCGGGAAGACAGGCGCAGGAAAAGGCAGGAAGGCAGAAGCATGTAGCAGAGCAGGAACAGGCGGGAGAAAAAGAAGAGGCTGTGCCATCTGCCATGGAATAGAAGGGGAGGAGCAGAATGCAGGTTTTTACGAATATTTTGCTTGGATTTTTGGTCATTTGCGCCATTGCGGCGAGTCTTTCCAAAAATCTGTTAAATACGATCTTGATCTTTATGTCTTACAGTCTGGTCATGTCCATCATTTGGATTTTGCTGGAATCGCCGGACCTGGCGATTACGGAGGCGGCAGTGGGGGCAGGCGTGACGAGCGTGCTGTTCTTTGTTACGCTGAAGAAAATACAGGCCATGGTTGGCAAACCAGCAGAGGGTAGTGAGGTACAGGCTGAAGAAAACAGTAATAATAAAGGAAAGGAAGGCGGGGAAGGTCATGAGTAGAAAGATACCGGAGCAGGAATATCAAAAGACCCTTTCTTTCCGTTTAAAACAATGGTTCGATGGAACGAAAGACCCCTTTGTGGATACGGTGGAAATGAAGCCGCAGAAGGAAGCCGGGCGGGATGAAAATATTGACTGGAAGCGGAAGAGAGAGAAAAGGCAGCGCATTGAGAGGATTTATGATTTGGCGCATAACTGGGAGATACGGAGTTTTAATGGATTTTACAGGATATTCAGCGGCGTGTTCTGCCTTTTTCTCGTGGCAATGCTGTTGATTGCGGTCTCTTATCTGCCATCCTATGGTCATCCGGAGAATCCGGCGAACAATGAAGTGGCGAAGCGGTATATTGAGAGCGGCCTGGATGAGACCGGAGCCGTCAATATTGTGACGGGCATGATTCTGGATTACAGAGCATTTGATACATTAGGAGAATCACATGTGTTATTTATTGCAACCTGTACGGTATTGATTCTGCTTCGCAAAGATAGTTCCAGATCCGCAGGAGCGGGAAGCGCCGCCGGAAACGGAACAGAAAAAGATATCGAGGAGAGCGACCGTGCCTATGAACCGAAGAACGATGTGATCTTACAGACGGCTGCCCGCGTGCTCGTGCCGCCGATCATCATCTTCGGCATTTATGTGATACTGGGCGGACATCTCGGGCCGGGCGGCGGTTTTTCCGGCGGAGCGATCATCGGTGCGGGTCTGATCTTATATCTGAACGCCTTTGGTTTTCAGAAAACGGAGCGGTTCTTTACGAGCAGGACTTATAAGGTACTCAGTGTCTGCGCGCTTGGATGCTATTGTCTGGCGAAAAGTTATTCTTTTTATACGGGCGCGAACCATATCGAAAGCGTGATACCGCTCGGAACACCGGGCGCAATCCTGAGCAGCGGTCTGATTCTGCTCTTGAATATCTGTGTCGGTATTGTTGTTGCGGGAACGATGTATACTTTTTATGTCATGTTCCGAAAAGGGGGCTATTAGAATGGATTTTGCCAATTTTTTGACAAATTATGAAGAAGCTGTGTCGATGATTCTCTTCGGTATCGGTTTTTCCAACTTATTGATGCAGAAAAATCTGATCAAGAAGATTGTCGGCATGAATATCATGGACACTTCGGTATACCTGTTCCTTGCATTGAAAGGGTATATTGCGGGGCACAAGGCGCCGATCGTAGTGGACGGCGTATGCAGCGCGGAGGTTTATATCAACCCGATTCCGAGCGGTCTTGTGCTGACCGGCATCGTGGTGTCCGTTTCCGTAACGGCGCTGATGCTTGCGCTCACGATACGGTTGTATAACCGATATCATACGCTGGATCTGGATGAAATCTCCACGCAGCTGAAAAAGGAGGGATTATAAATGGCATTCGTGCAGAATTTTCCCTTTATTTCCATTCTGCTTTCGCTGTTTGCCGGACCCGTTTCATCCGTATTGAACGGGAAATGGGCCAAAAGGCTGAATCTTTTCATAATCACGGTGATTGGCGTTATGTCGGCGGCCGTGCTTCGTTTTGTGCTGGGAACCGGGCAGGAATATGTCTATACGATGGGCCATTTTCCGGCACCCTGGGGAAACGAGATACGGGTCGGCATTCTGGAAGCGGTCATGGCGCTTTTTTTCTGCATGATCATGTTCTTATGCGTCATCGGCGGCGCGTTGGAGCGGGAGCTGGAAATCGAAGAGTCGAAACAGAATCTGTACTATATTATGGTGAATCTGCTTTTGTGCTCTCTGCTTGCGCTGATTTATACGAACGATTTATTTACGGCCTATGTCTTTGTGGAGATTAATACGATTTCCGCCTGCGGCCTGATCATGATCAAACAGACAGGACGAACCTTTGAGGCGGCCGTCCGCTATATGATCATGAGCCTGTTAGGTTCCGGTCTGCTGCTGCTCGGCCTTTGTTTCCTGTACAGTCTGACGGGGCATTTGCTGATGAGCAATATCAAAGAGCAGGCGACACTTTTATATGCGTCGGGAGAGTACCACATCCCGCTGCTCGTTTCCATCTGCCTGATGTCAGTGGGAATTGCAATCAAGAGCGCGCTCTATCCTTTCCATACATGGCTGCCGGATGCTTACGGATATTCGACGCTGTCCTCAGCGGCGATTCTTTCCGCCCTTGTCTCCAAGGGATACATCTTTTTGCTGGTAAAGATTTTTTACCGCGTCATCGGATTCGACATTATCCGGGAGAGCAAGGTCATCAATGTCCTGTTTGTTTTCGGCGTGGCGGGGATGATCATGGGCTCTGTCAATGCAATCAGGGAAAACAATATCAACCGGATGATAGCCTATTCTTCAGTGGCGCAGATTGGCTATATTTACATGGGTTTTGGTCTGGGAACGACTTCCGGTATCATTGCGAGTATTTATCATATCGTGTCCCATGCGGCGACCAAGTCTCTTCTTTTCGTGGCGGCATCCGGCATTACGGACGCTTCTGCCAAAAGCAATAATTTCTTCGACCTGACCGGTGCAGGATATCGGAATAAACTGGCCGGCATTGCTTTTACGGCGGGTTCCCTGTCTATGGTGGGCTTTCCGATGTTTTCGGGATTTATCTCGAAGCTGCTCTTTGCGCAGGCGGCGATGGAGAACCGGCATAAGATCATGATTACGATGATCGCACTGGCCATCAGCGTAATCTTAAATGCGGTGTATTTCATGAAAACGGTCATCCGTATTTATACGCCTGAAAAGAAAACGGTTGTTATTGATAAAGGTTTTGAGGAAATCGGTTTTTGGGAGCAGCCTTCCAAAAGCGCCGCACTCGTATGTTTTATCGCATTGAATGTATTTCTGGGGCTGTTCTCGGAGCCGGTCATTGGATTGATCGAGAAGGGGCTTGCGATGTTTTCATAAGACAAAGAGAATTTCCGGGCTGGCAGAGGATGCTGATCAGGAAATGCCGGGGGCTTGCAGGGCAAGCCTTCTTTGGCAAGACGGATTGATAATAGATGTCTGTGAAGAGCGGGCAGGAGGTGTGTATGTATGAATGAAATATATGATGGCTTTTGGCTGTTATTGCCGATATTGCTGTCCGGGGCGGCTGGGATTGGTCTGCTTTGTTCGTCGTTTTTCTCGCACATTCATATGCGGGCGGATGAGGAGCGGCGGACGGCTCGTACAGAAGCGGGACAGGATGCTAAGGAAGAGGGACATCATGCCGGATGGAAGCTTCATTTTTTGGTGGGTGCGGTGCTTGTTCTGTCGGTCGGCCTGGTGTTCGCGGCGGTGTGGCCGGGGGAACGGAGTTTGACGCTGTTTACGCTGATGGATGATATTCCGATTTATTTTCATGTGGACGCGCTGGGGCGGCTGTTTGCAGTAATAACAAGTGTTATATGGCTGATTACGGGTATTTATGCCTTTTTATATATGAAGCACGAGGGAGAGGAAAAGCGGTTCTTCGGTTTTTATCTGCTTGCGTACGGCGTACTGATTTCGCTGGATTTTGCGGGAAATCTGATCACGTTGTATTTCTTCTATGAATTGATGACGTTGACTTCGATGCCTTTTGTACTGCACAGCGGCTCGAAAGAGGCCATTATGGCGGCGCTCAAATATCTGTTTTACTCCATGTGCGGCGCGTACTGCGCGTTGTTCGGTATTTATGTTCTGTATCAATACTGCGATACGTTGACCTTTACGGCGGGCGGTACGCTGAATCCGGCACTGGCTGCGGGAAACGGCGGTATTTTGCTGATTGCTGTTTCCCTGATGCTGCTCGGTTTCGGTGCGAAGGCCGGAATGTTTCCGCTTCATGCCTGGCTGACGGCGGCGCATCCTGCGGCTCCGGCTCCGGCATCCGCGGCGCTTTCCGCGATCATTGTAAAAAGCGGCGTGCTGGCGGTCATCCGCGGTGTATATTATATCATCGGACCTGATTTTATTAGAGGAACCTGGGTACAGACGGCCTGGATGTCGCTCAGTCTGCTGACCGTGTTCATGGGTTCGATGCTTGCATACCGGGAAAAAGTGTTCAAAAAGCGTCTCGCCTATTCTACGGTTTCGCAGGTTTCCTATATTCTGTTCGGCTTGTCTCTGCTGACGCCGACAGGTATGACGGGTGCGCTGCTGCATGTCGTATTCCATGCGGGCGTGAAGTGCGCGCTGTTCTTAACGGCCGGCATTTTCATCTTTCGGACGGGTAAAACGAGAGTGGATGAATATGCAGGCATCGGAAAACGGATGAAGGTGACGCTGTGGTGCTATACGTTTGCGTCTCTTGCGCTGATTGGGATTCCGCCCTTTAGCGGTTTTACGAGCAAGTGGTATCTGGCACAGGGGGCATTACAGTCGGAAACCGGCATTTTCCGGATTCTCGGGCCCGTTATCCTGTTAGTCAGCGCGCTGCTGACCGCCGGATACCTGCTTCCCATTACGATGAAAGGTTTTCTGCCGGGAGTTGAAGGCGGGAATGCGGAAAATCAGGCGGAAGAGACAGGAACTCTGCCGTCGGCCGGCAGAATACCGGGAGAAGCGGATAGCGGAAGTTCCGCTGAAAAGATGGATAAAATGTCCGCTGCGCTGCTTGTGCTGACGGTTCTGACGGTGTTTCTCGGCATCTGGCCGAATCCGCTCATCCAATATGCGGCAGAAATCGCGGCGGCGGTCATGTAGGGGAGCGTAGAATGTTTTGCCGGGCCTGTATCCGCCTGGAAAATCCGGCAGTTAGGCAATTGTGAAACGAATTATTTTAGAAAATCAGTTGTACAGAATAGACAAATCGCAAGCAGGGTGCTATGTCGTCGCCGGTGTTTAGACGCCGTATTTTGGCGTCTTATGCACCGTTGCGAACGACAGCGCAGCGAAAGCGTGCCCTGCGGTGATTGTCTATTTTGTACAACGGGAGCCTTCGAAAACATCGTTTTGCAATTACCTAAATCCGGCAATATCTGAAAGGAGTATGATGAGATAAAATGAACGCATATATGATGGTAATTGCAGTTTTACTGCCGATGTTCGGTGGCGTCCTCATTCCGCTTCTGCCTTTTCGGAAGAGAAATGTAATGGCCTTTTATATAGAAATCATTGTGCTGATAACATCGGCGCTTACGTTTCTGCTGATGCTCCATCCGTCGGAAGAGGCTTTCGTGCTGTTCCGCTTCACGGGGCAGTTGAGCATCAGTCTGAAGCTGGACGCGGCGGGGAGCGTTTTTGCCGTGATACTGGCATTTCTGTGGCCATTTGCGACACTGTATTCTTTTGAATATATGAAGCATGAAAAGCATGAGAGAGTATTTTTTATGTTTTATACGATTACTTATGGCGTTACGCTCGGCATTGCGATGGCGGAGGATATCGTGACGATGTATTTCTTCTATGAAATGCTGACGATGGTCACGCTGCCGCTCGTGCTTCATACGCTGTCCAGAGAAGCGGTGCTGGCGAGCAGGACTTATCTGTATTATTCGCTGGGTGGTGCGGCTTTTGCCTTTATCGGGATGATCTTTATCCTGATTTATGGAAGTACTCCTGATTTCACGCCGGGCGGTGTGCTGGATGTGGCTGCGCTTGGCGAAAAAGTCAATTTGCTGTTGTTTGTTTATGTATTGTGTTTCTGCGGTTTCAGCGTAAAGGCCGCCATGTGTCCGTTTTGTGCCTGGCTGCCCAAGGCGGGCGTCGCGCCGACGCCTGTTACCGCGCTTCTTCATGCGGTAGCAGTCGTCAAAGCGGGCGCATTTGCGACGATGCGGATTACTTATTTCAGTTTCGGAACGGAACTGCTGCGGGGAACATGGGCGCAGAACCTGATCATGGCGCTGACGATTTTTACGATTGTGTTCGGCTGCAGCCGGGCGTTGAAGGAAACGCATTTGAAGCGCCGTCTGGCATGGTCAACGGTCAGCAACCTGTCCTATATTCTGTTCGGCATCGTGTTGATGACGCCGCTCGGGCTGACGGGAGCTTTCAGCCACATGCTCTGTCATGCGGTCATGAAAATCTGTTCTTTCTTCTGTGCCGGCGCCGTTATTTATAAGACGGGCAGGACTTATATCCATCAGCTGGACGGACTGGGAAGAAAGATGCCGAAAGTGTTCACAATTTTTACGATAGCTTCGTTTGCGCTGATGGGCGTGCCGGGATTGTGCGGTTTTATCAGCAAATGGAATCTGGCAAAAGGAGCGGTAGAAAGCCGGAATCCGCTCGCTTATGTGGGACTCGGCGCGATTTTGATATCGGCGCTGCTGACGGCAATCTATATGTTGACTATTGTGGTCAGAGCCTTTTTCCCGGGAAAAGAGTTTGATTACGCAGCCGTAGCGGATGTAAAAGACCCGAACTGGATGATGCTGCTGCCGCTCGTCGTTTTCGTAGTCGTTATGTTCGTGATCGGACTGCATCCGCAGTTTTTGAACGACGCGCTGAGTCAGGTCGTGGCGGCTGTGTTCGCGTAAGAAGGGAGTGTTTAAAAATGAATGAAAATATGATTCCTGCCGTGCTGGTGTTCTTTCCTTTTGCGGGTGCGCTTCTGTCCGGTATCATCGGGCGGAAAAAGGAAACGGTCAGAGATTATTTTGCGGATTTTATCGTGGTGAGCGAATTTCTGCTGGCATTTGTTTTGTTTGTGGGAAACGCGGGACAGGGCGGTGCGAAGACGTTCTATCAGTGTTATCTTCCGGGCGTCTGCGGCATGGGGCTCCACTTTACGGTGGAAGGCTTTCGGCTGCTCTATGGCTTGATTGCAGCGTTCATGTGGATGATGACGACGATTCTTTCCAGAGAATACATGCTGCATCATGAGAACCGGAACCGTTACTACCTGTTTCTGCTCGCCACGCTGGGGGCGACGATGGGCGTGTTCCTTTCGGCAGACTTGTTCACGATGTTCATCTTTTTTGAAATCATGTCCCTTACTTCTTATGTGTGGGTGGCACAGGAAGAAACGGAGAGTGCCTTGAAAGCGGCGGCAACTTATCTGGCGGTCGCGATTGTCGGCGGGCTTGTTATGCTGATGGGTATTTTTATCCTGTATCATGAGCTGGGTACATTGAATATTACGGAGCTTTTTCTTGCGGCACAATTGTATTCCGGGAACCGCGTACTCCTGTATGGCGCGGGAGCCTGCCTGCTCGTTGGATTCGGAGCGAAGGCGGGTGCGTTTCCGCGGCATATCTGGCTGCCAAAGGCCCATCCCGTCGCACCGGCGCCGGCCTCGGCTCTACTGTCAGGTATTTTGACAAAGACCGGTATTTTCGGGATACTGGCCGTCAGCTGTCATTTGTTCCTTTTTGATGGGGCATGGGGAAGCCTGATCCTGGGTATCGGTGTGCTGACGATGTTTGGCGGCGCGCTTCTGGCGGTCTTTTCCGTTGACTTAAAGCGTACCCTCGCCTGTTCGTCCATGTCGCAGATTGGCTTTATTCTGGTCGGTGTCGGGATGCAGGGGCTGCTCGGAGAAGAAAACCTGTCGGCTGTGCACGGTACGCTGCTGCATATGGTGAACCATTCCCTGATCAAACTCGTTCTGTTCATGGCGGCGGGCGTTGTTTTCATGAATGTTCATGTCCTTGACCTCAATGAAATCAGGGGATTTGGGCACAGAAAGCCGCTTCTGAAAAGCATTTTTCTGACAGGTGCGCTGGCAATCGGCGGTATTCCGCTGTTCGGCGGCTATATCAGTAAGACGCTTCTGCACGAAAGCATTCTGGAATATGGCGGCGGAAGTGTGATGAAAGCGGTAGAAATCATTTTTTTGGCAAGCGGTGGCCTGACGATAGCATATATGACGAAGCTTTTTATCGCCGTTTTTGTGGAAAAGAATAAAGACGACGGGAAGCAGGCGCAGTATGATGAAAAGCGAAAGTATATGAATCCGGGAAGCGGCTTTGCCCTGAGTGCGAGCGCAATCGTTCTTTTCCTGTGGGGACTGTTTCCGCATACGCTGATGGACAGGGCGGCCCGACTTGGCAGTTCCTTTATGAATCTGACCACTTCGGAAGAGGCGGGAGAAGCTGTGGCATATTTCAGCTTTTCTAATCTAAAGGGAGCACTGATTTCCATCGTTATCGGAGCGGTCGTTTATCTGCTCGTTATCCGGAAACTTCTGATGCATGAAGGAGACTATGTGGATAAATGGCCTAAGTGGCTGGATATGGAAAACCTGCTTTACAGGCCGCTGCTGCTCGGTTTCCTGCCCCTGGTATGCGGAATCGTGTGCAGGATTTTTGACAGCATTGTAGATATTACGGTTGTGATTCTTCGAAAGACGTTGTATAAGGATTCGCCGCTTCCTTATGAGCGGTGGGAAGGAAACGTCATTACGGAAGCCGTTGGTAAAACGATGAATATGCTGCAGTCTCTCCGCAATCACTTGTGGGGACGGAAAAAGCAGACCCATAAAGATTTTGTACATCTGACAGCGGCCAGGGTGGAAGATTTCCGGGAGAGCTTTATGATCATACAGCGGAGCCTTTCGTTTGGACTGCTGATGTTCGGTATCGGGCTGGCGTTGACGTTGATTTATATTCTGTGGTGGTGAGTGCGAAAATGAAGAAAAATAAGAAGCTTTATAAAATCTTAGAACATCAGGTATCTTTTCCGGTGGGAGCGGAATCGGACAGCTTCACTGCGGCGCTTGCCTTCGCGTTGGTCATTGCGCGTGGATATACGGAAGAAACGCCCTATTGGTGTGCGTCTTTCTGGATACCGGTTTCCCAACTCTGCTGCGGTTAGAAAATGAAATGGAATGGATTCTTGCAGTGGGCTATGATGCAGATACTGTATATGGCCTGGATTCACGGTTTCATGCTTTGCCCGATAACTGGCATTCCATGCTGCGCGACGCCATTGTCATCACCGGAAACACTGCGCCGGACATGTCCTGTAAAGAATTCCTGGAACGCATCGCATCTGCCCTGTCCTATGATGAACATACGGCACTTGAAAGCGTGATTATGAATGTGCTCGACCATGTGACGATGGAAAATGCCATGGATACTGCCAGCATGATATGCGGCATCAACGATGTGCCCATTGAAGCAAGATGGCATGCCGCGGAAGCATTCGGCAGAGCCGAAAACCTGCTATGTAATATCTGCACAAATAAAGAGATACATAATCGGCTGAGTGTTATTTTTCTGGAACGGTATAGCATGATATGCGATGCGCTTGATTGTGAGCTGAATGATGTGGTAGAGCTGGTTAAGACAGAGGAACAGTAAATACATTTACAGTAATGGGAATTGCGGGTAAAAGCAGTTCCTTTTTCTTTTCTGAGCGAAGCACAGCTTAGACATTTCACGGTGATAATGGTTGTGAGAAAATAACATAAAAAAGCAGGATACACAAAAATGAAAAGTTATGAAAAAAATATTTTTTATATGCAACCTTTTCCTCATCTTAAACGTGTTTAAAGCAAAGGGGGTGAAAACATATGAATATCGAGAAGGACATAAGAGAAGCGGTCATAAAATACAGCGATATGCTCTATAAAATCTGCCTTGTTATACTTTGCAATGAGCAGGATGTTCAGGACGCCATTCAGGATACTTTTTGCAAATATTTGGAAAAGAGACCGGTTTTTCATGATGAGGAGCATGAGAAAGCGTGGTTAATCAAGGTGGCAACGAATATTTGTCGTGATGTGATACGGTTTAGAGTACGACACCAAAAGGTTCCTATTGATGAAGTAGAAAACATTCTTGCGACGCCAGAACAGAGGCAAACCTTAAAAGAACTTCTCGAACTTCCGGTAAAGCATAAAACAGTTATTTATCTGCATTATGTGGAGGGATATTCCATAAAGGAAATTTCTGATATTTTGGGAATTACAGAAAGCGCTGTAAAATCAAGACTGTTGCGGGGAAGAAAACAAATGCGTGATATGGTCAGGATGGAAGGAGGCATATAACAAATGGATAGATATGATGTAAAGGAAGTAATGGATCAGGTGCATATTTCATCGCAAATGCAGGAGAAGATAATCATGAATATTCAGAAGCGTATGGAAAATGAAAACAAGAGTGCAGCGAGATGGAACTGGAGAAAGATGGCGACGGCTGCGGCAGTGTTTGTGCTGGCGGCGGGTGTAATCAGCTTTCCGGTGCGGGCGTTCGTGACAAGTGTGGTAAAGGAAAGAATGGAAAGCATTCCCAAGGAGGAAGTGCAGGAAATTAATGATATGGTTCAGTCGAAGCCTGCGGAGGCTGATGTTTTTTCAAGGGAGTATTCTGACAGTGAAGAGGAACGAAAAAAAGCGCTTTGGCAGGAATATAAGGACGGAAAATTTCCCGAAAATGTAATTGCACAGGTGGAAAATGCGGAGGATGCTCCGGAAGGAACACTCTGCTATATCAGGTCTACGGGTGTTTTTAATCTTCCAGCTCAGGAAATGACCGATGAGGAGATTTTGGAAATCATTGATTTCCAGCATAAGATGAGTTATGCGGTTTCACAGGGCACAGCAGCGCAGGAAGCGAGAGCCGAGGAGCAGGAGAAGATAGACGAGGCGGAACGGAGGGACAGAGCCTTGCTTGAGGAAAAAGTAAAGGCGGCAGGCGGCATCAGCGAAGATGAAGCAATAGAGATTGCAAGGAAGGCGATGGAGGCTGATATCGGCGAAAAGGCAAAGGAACTGGAAGTGCGCATATACCCTGATCTGGCGTCCAATGGCTGGAAGCTGCGTTTATATGATATCACGGACTGGGATGAGTATAAAGACAAGGGAGATATAGCGTATTCTGTACAGTTTGGCAATAAGGAGGAAGTGGTCGATCCAGAGGAATTTTGCGATTACCATTGTATGGTCAATGCCGTGGACGGCAGTATTTGTGGCGCCTATTCTCTTAGTGGGGATGTTGGGCTATACTGGGATTATGATGATATTGTCTGGTATGAGCATTAATTTTAATAATTTGTAAATGGAAAAGGCGTTTGTTGGTGGAGAGCCAATGAACGCTTTTCTGTATTTGAAAATAGTAGGCAGTTTGTACTATTCTGTCGGACAGCTCTGATGTAAATTAAAATTTCATTTTCCTGAATTTTGAAGGCGTTATGCCTTCTATTTTTTTAAATACCTGAATGAAGTAGACAGAATCTGAAAATCCTGTCCGGCGGCTGATTTCTTCAATAGATAAATCAGTTGCTTTCAGAAGATATTTAGCATTGTAGATGCGTAGCTGTGTTATATACTCATGCGGGGCAAAACCAGTATACTCTTTAAAGCATTGAGTCATATGTGTTCGGCTTAGACCGAAATGATGAGATAATTCGTCCGCAGTGAGGTTTTTCATGTAATTTGCCTGTATGTATGAAACTATTTTTTCAATAACTTCAGAAGTATTGCGGGTTTTGCTTTGAGCAATCAAAAGGTTTGTCAAAAGCATATAAAATGTGCAGGAAACCTCATATTCCATATATGAGTAAATTTTTTGTGTACATTGTAAAATGTGCATTTGCAAAGGTTCAAAGTTTGAGAACATGGCATCAGTAAATTTAACATTGCCGGACAGTAGATAGGCTTGAACAAGCGGGGCTGCAGGTGCGCCGTTGAAACAGAGGCATGTGCTGACCCAATTATAACTGCTGGTCTGATAATAATATTTTTAGCGGATTTCATAAAATTCCTGATTATTCCCTTCGATGTAATAGTCGTAAGATGTTTTCAAAAGGGAAAAAGATTCGGGATAAATTAAGGTTTCTTTTGCTTTGCTGCTAACAATAAAGTCAGGAAGGATTTGTTCTGTTCCATAAGTAAAAGAATGGTTAATTAACGGTAAAAAAATGTAGTTCATAATATAAACCGCCTTCATATAGTTCAAAATTCATGTTTTGCAATTCTTTTTCCTATATGAGAATCACTGGCGGTTCCAAGCACCCCGCTTGACAATACCCGTCTGCCATGCTATTATTTATTTGCGAATATGTAATGCGAATATTCACAAATAAAGTTCAAAAGAAAGGAGAAATGAAATTATGCCGTCAAAACCAGTCCTTTCGGAAGCTGATAAAAACGCCATCCGCAGGAAGCTGGAAGAATTATGTGAGGAATGTTGGACAGCGCAGGGGTACAAAAAAACAAGCATTAAAAATTTATGTGACAAAGTAGTTATATCAATCGGTACTTTTTATACGCTTTACCCGACAAAAGAAGATTTGTTTTATGAAACGATCACAAATATACAAAGGAGGCTGACTGAGAAAATTATCGACATAAACAGGAACTGCCGGACAAAAGAAGGATTTGCACAATCCATGAAAACGCTTTTCCGGGAATACGACAGCAAGCCGTTCCTGTATAATGTCAATACGCCGGATTTTCAGTCTTTTGTAACAAAACTGTCCGGAGAGATGATTCAGAAGATTAAGTTCGACAGTTTCGATTTCTTCAGACAGGTTATCCGTGCCGCAGAACTTGAATTGAAAATGGAAGAAACTTTGGCATACGGGATTTTAAGTGCGCTGTTGTCAACAATCAATGCAAAAGAAACGCTTTCCGTCACCTGTGATTATTTCGCTGTTTTTGATCTTATGGTGGATAGCCTTGTGGCAGATATTTTTGAGTAAAAGGGATTGGAGGATTCAAATGATTAAAGAAGTAAATCGGGCTTGCAAAAAACTGAATGATACATTGGGAATTTCCGTAGAACTTCCCAATCCGAAAAAGAAATCGTTAAAAAAGGCTGCAGTATGTAACCTTATTGTCGGTGCCGGTCTGATGGCGGCAGGAATAATCTTACCGTCAAAATCTTGTGCGGTATTGGGCGGCATTAGTGTTATCAGTAGCGCTGTACTGCGAAAAGAAAGCAGGAACAATGTTGACAGGGATGGGCACTCTTTATATAATTAAACTGTAAGTTTAATTATTGTAAGGAGGAACAAATGGGACGAAGAAAGAAAGAACCAAGGAGCGTACACCGGGAGAACATAGCGTCTGCCGCATCGGAATTGTTTCTGGAAAAAGGGATTGCGGCTGTCTCTATGGACGATATAGCGAAAGCCGCCGGATACAGCAAAGCGACTTTATATGTGTATTTTGAAAACAAAGAGGAAATCATCAGTATTTTGGTGTTGGAAAGCATGAAAAAGCTTTATGGTCATATCGTTTCCGCACTGGCGCAGCAGGAAAGCACAAAAGCAAGATATGATTCTATCTGCAGCGGGCTGGTACAGTATCAGGAGGAATTTCCTTTTTATTTTAAAATGGTGTTGGATAAGATCAACATTGATTTTGAAAACCGTGACTATCTGCCGGAAGAAAAGGAGACCTATCAGGTCGGGGAAGAAATAAATGAAAAGATAAAAGACTTTTTAATATGCGGCATGGAAAAAGGGGACCTGCGCAATGATTTGGAAATCATGCCGACCATACTTCATTTTTGGGGGATGCTCTCCGGAATCATTCAGCTTGGTGCAAACAAGGAAGAATATATCAGGAAATTAACGGGACTATCGAAAAGACAGTTTTTGGAATATGGGTTTTCTATGTTATATTGTTCGATCGAAGCTGAAAAACAGAGAGGTTAGATTAAAAGAAAGGCATGGTTATTAAAATGAAATTTTCCCGTAAAAGAATCTTTTTATCCGTCGTAATCGTTCTTTTCCTTATCGTTCAGGTTTCTATGGCGGCCTACCTGAAAAGCGTTGCAGACTATCAAAATGCAGTAAAAGAAACAACTTTTAGCGGCATAGATGTCAGTGATATTCCTGACGGCGTTTACGTTGGAGAATATGACGTGAATTTTATAGATGTCAAAGTGGAAGCAACGGTTCAGGGTGGAGAAATCACAGACATTGATATTTTAAAACATAAAAACGGACGCGGACAATCCGCAGAGATTGTTGCAGACAGAATCATTGAGGAACAGAAAATAGATGTTGACGCAGTATCTGGCGCAACAAACTCAAGCACTGTCATAAAGAAAGCTGTTGAAAATGCCCTTAAAGGCGAAAATGGATGAAATGGACGGATTGACATTACATTAGCAGCGTTATACGATGATATACAGATAAGGAAGGACAGAAAGCAGCAGGCTGCGGAAAGGGATGGTCATAAAAAATGGATTTAACAAAATTCAAATGGACAAGAGAACCGGAAAGTTACAAAATAAACAACGATACGATTGAGGTCGTCACAAAGCCCCATACGGACTTGTGGCAGAGAACTTATTATCACTTTCAGAATGATAATGCGCCTGTTCTGCAGATGGAAACGGAAGAACCCTATTTCAGTTTCGTGGTGAAAACGGAATTTGAAGAAAGCCATCACAGATTTGACCAGTGTGGTATTGTCATGTATTTAGACAGTGAAAACTGGTTAAAAGGCTCTATCGAATATGAGAACGATGAATACCAGCATTTGGGAAGCGTGGTAACGAATCACGGCTATTCTGACTGGGCAACGACAGTAATCGACGCTTCGGTAAAATCAATGTGGTATCGGTTCAGCCGGAGAGAAGACGATTATTGTATCGAGTGTTCCGCGGATGGGATAACCTTCAACCAGATGCGTATCTGCCACATGCACGGCGGAAAAGGAAAAATACGGTTTGGCATCTATGCCTGCTCGCCGGAAGATTCCTCGTTCAAGGCAGTATTTTCGAATATGCAGATACTGGAATGCCAGTGGAAGGCGCATGACGGGCAGCAGCCTGATTAGTGTAATCATTGACATTACATTAATTCCGGTATAAAATGATACATAAAAATAGGTTGAAAAATCAAAGATTTTTCAACCGCAAGTTTGTGCCTGCGCCCAAACTCGCAGGTTGAGAGAAGGCATGGTTATTAGATTGAAAAATCAAAGATTTTCATAGACGAAAGGCATGGTTATTAATATGCAGATTTCAAGCCGGTTTACAATAGCCATCCATATGCTGGCCTGTATGGATGTATTTAAAGATGAATATAAGATTACCAGCGATTTTCTGGCTTCCAGCATCAATGTCAATCCCGTTATCATCCGGAAGCTTTTGTCCCAGTTAAAAGACGCGGGACTGATTGAAGTAAAAAGGGGGCCGGGCGGAGCGGTCATCGCAAAACCATTGGACGAGATAACATTTTTGGATATATATCGGTCGGTGGATTGCATCGAGGAAAATACGCTGTTTCATTTCCATGAAAATCCAAGCCCAAACTGTCCGGTGGGAGGGAATATCCATAATGTTCTGGACGATAAGCTGATACGGATTCAGGAGGCGATGGAACAGGAGCTGAAATCGATCACGCTGGCCGATGTCAAAGAGGACCTGAAAAAGTATCTGGAAAAGAAAAGCTGATTGCGGCGGGAGAGAACGAAAGGAATCTATCATACCGATGAAAATTACAATGTTCGGCACGGGAAATGCAATGGTGACGGAATGCTACAATACCTGTTTTATGCTAAGCGACAGGGAAGGGCATTTTCTGATCGACGGCGGCGGTGGGAATACGATACTGCGCCAATTGAAAGAGACCGGATACGACTGTATGGATATCCATGAAATTTTTGTCACCCATAAGCATATAGACCACTTGCTGGGGATTATCTGGGTAGTCCGTAAAATCTGCCAGAGCGGCGGCAAAAGGCGGCATATAGAGGACGTGAATATTTATGGACACGATGAAGTTATTGTCCTGCTTAAAAATATGCTGCGGGAACTGCTTTGGGTGGAGCAGTTTCGTTTTGTAACGGAGCATATCCATTTTATTGTCGTGCAGGATGGTGAAACACGGTATATCCTGGGCAGAAAAGTAACCTTTTTTGATATCCATTCCACGAAAGATAAACAGTTCGGTTTCTGTATGGAACTGGATAACGGGGAAAAGCTGACCTGCTGCGGCGATGAACCTTATAATCCCTGTGTGAAGGCGTATGTGGAAAACAGCGCGTGGCTTCTGCATGAGGCCTTTTGTCTGTATGCACAGGCGGACATCTTTTCCCCCTATGAGAAACATCATTCGACGGTCAAGGATGCCTGTGAGATTGCCGAAGAGCTCGGCGTGAAAAACCTGATTCTTTATCATACCGAGGACAGAAATCTGCCGGACAGAAAAAGGCTGTATACGGAAGAGGGCAGCCGGTATTTTCATGGGAAACTGTATGTGCCGGATGACCTGGAGCGTATTCTGATAGAAAGCTGAAAAGCAAAGAGTGGTCCTGACTGCAATCTGCCTTCCCCTGAGAACCGAAACTATATGTTCAGCAGCAGTTCGTATGGGTTTAAAATGATTTCTGCCTGTATTAAGCATATTAATATGATCGACAGCAATAATCCATAAAGCAGGCAGGAGAATCGTTTTTTATTCGTTGGAATAGCGGCCGATAAGGAGAACGTCATACATAAATAAGCAATAAATAACAATAATTTATCTTTAGCAGTCCAATACGGATTTATAAAAGCAGTTAAATACCATTCGGTAAAGAAGATTGTAAAAGGTAACGAAGCAATTATAGCTGCAGAATGCTTTTTTTCATGGATATGCCAAAGCAGAAAACCGCAAAACGGAGTGCCTATTGCGATGCCGCCCCACAAAATCATTTGTGATTTTGGAAAAAAATTCAGGAACAGAACCGTATATCCATAATAAGCAGACAACATGCCGATAAAAAAAACAAAGGAACGCATTGCTGCAAGGAATGGCGTTTTTGAAAGAATAGCTATTAAAGCAGCGGCCCAAACCCATATTCCGAACCGGCCCATTATATCATCAAATATGGGAAGGCGGGATGTGATATACGGCACATCTACAAGTTTTGCAGTTATACCCAAAACAATGCCAATGATAAATGGCAAAATCAATGAGCGTATATTGAAATCTTTTGACATTCTTTTTCCTCTTAAAATTTCCGATTGTGATTTGATGATTTTTAAGGGAAATATTAGCTGTTATATTTTATTATTAAAATATCCGCAAACCCTTGAAAATACTAAGTTTGTCGCAAGTGAACTTTCCCTTAAAGTTTCCCTTGTGTTATATCTTCCCACAGGACATTACGAACCCTGATAAGGGAAAAAATGAGGGAAGCATTTTTTTATTCCAACACTTGTAATAATTCATTTAAATTACCAATACTTTCCTCATTCTTCTCTGTACGCTGTAACCAAATAAATTTGCAATGAGCATTAATTGCCGTTCTTCTGTCTTTTTCTTCATCTCCAATAAAAATCAGCTCTGTAATGGGAAAGGAAAATCTTTCAGAAATCATTTGCAAGCCTTTACAGTTCGGCTTCCTATATCCTGCAACAGTAGATGAAACGTAGTAATCAAAATAGCCCAAAAGTTCTGAGATGTCCCGTCTGAAAATTTCATCAGGCATTGCACTGGGTAAATCTGTCAATGCCGCTATTGTATATCCTTTTTCTTTAAGTTTTTGTAACACATTAATTGTTTCTGGATATATTTCCGCTTTTAATCGTAATCCACTTCAAAAAGTTTCTATACAACTTTGAATAGGAATATCCATATGCCAATGTTCTAATATTTTTGTAAAAATATATTCTGCTGAATACTCTATCTCCCTATAATGAATTCTCGGATTAAATTCTTTTAGCATTTGAAACGATTCTTCAACAGCTTCTTGTGAAATAGGATACCTCAATTTCCGCATAATTTCTTCAAATCCCTTATAATAAAAATCCTCCCATGAGTGAGGCATTCCTACATACTGCATTAATGTTCCGCCCAAATCAAAAACTACAACTTTCAAAATTATATCGCATCTCCCACTTCCAAATTTCTTCA
>CAMWXB010000052.1 GCA_947178125.1 uncultured Lachnospiraceae bacterium
TGGTCCCCAGCCCACAGATACCACAACCCTGATCCCATTTTTAAAAGATGCACAGCAGCATCTTAAATTTAAATACAAAAATATAACTGCGGATGCCGGATATGAAAGAGAAGAAAACTATGTGTTTCTCGAAGCGAACGGACAAATATCTTATATAAAGCCGGCTAACTATGAAATTTCAAAAACCCGGAAATACAGAAGTGACATCGGAAGGATCGAAAACATGGAGTACTATGCGGAATCTAACATTTATATATGCCAGAATGGTAAAGAACTGAAAACAGACCATGTCAGGCACTCGAAAAGTAAAACAGGCTATGTAAGTAAAAAAACAATCTATAAATGTGAAGACCGCAGCGGCTGCTCCCCATTTTTATGCCAATGCATGTAAGATCACCCATCTGTTGAAAGACACATTTTATTTTAATGTTTTATTCACTAAATTCCTAAATGTTTCGATTACTATGTAGTTGTATGTTATTTTTGCTCGATTCCTTGCTATTTTTGCCGATTGGTGGATATTTGATAAATAACATTGTAAACTAAAATAAAAAGGATAATTGCAATATGAATGAAAAGAATCTTAAAAAAATTGAAACTCCAACACTTACCATTAAGGATAATATTTTAAAATATAAAGACTCTGTTATTCAGCTGAGTAATATTTCAAAATGTGAAATTGCTCCAGAACCTCCCAAATCTTATCCTGTCTGGCTTTTTGTAAGTATGATAATAAGTGCTTTGCTAATGTTCAATGAGAATTTTTTGGGTATCGGATTATTTGCTGAAATAATATTTGTAGTTATATTTTACATGATACTCTCTTCAAATGCTAATCTTAAAACTTATTTTATTTTAGAATTAAATTCTGGTAGTATCATACTATTCTCTTCCCAGAACAAGGATTTCTTATGGGAAGCCCAAAATGCAATGATAAATTGCTTCAATAATAAAAAAGATGTTTGTGTAATAAACTTTTCAGATTGTACAATAACACATAGTCAAATTGGTGAAAATAATCTTATGAATAATAACGAGGCACAAAATGGAATATAATTTTAATGGACAGACTACTATAATAAACTCACCGATTGGTAATAATAATACATATCATAATAACACATATTATAACGAGCCATTAACTGACGATGATTGGAAAAATATAGAGAAAATTTTTGATCTATCACTTAAAGAAATGAGTAATGATTCTTATTTACATTCCTTTTTTAATGAATCTAAAAAATACGCTTCTAACAAGGACAAAAAAGGATTGAAAAATTTTTTTGAAAAGAATTGTACAGAATTCATAAAAAATGTATTCTACAATATGGCAAGTACCGGAATTATAGCGTTGCTTTCTAAAATAGGGATTTTTATATAATCAATTTATCTACTATCAAATGGTGCTGTCGGGTAATGACATTTTTTATCCGATCCCCAAAAAAACATCTCCCACAGAATTCCGTGCTTTTTGGCATGGACTCTTCTACGGGAGATGTCTTTTTTCTTGTTGCTCATCCTGTTTTTTTGGGCGCAAAAAACCCTTGCTGCCGATTTTTGAAGCGCTCTTTTTCCTATGCAGCTTTCTCGCCCGTTTTCCCTTCGAATTTATGTATTTTATCATGCAGGAAACGGTGGTATTTATTGATATTCCGGCCGATCGCATACAGCATAAATTCTTTGTATACCTTTTCGGCAGAACGGTAATTAAACCGCCGGAATTTTTCGTTTTCCTTTATGTCCCCAAAGTGCCCCTCTGTCTGTATCGAGCGGATCTGGCGGTTCAGAATCCCTTTTTCGCTCTGAATGTTGGCGTGGGATCCTTCCTTCAGTTCCTCCCAGCGCTCATTCACTTTCATGACCTTGTTTTTTCCCTGCATCTTTTTCGGCATTATATTTATATAAACATTTCTCCTTATGCGGGCATCCACTGCAGTCTGCACACCCGTACACCTCAAACGTTTGGGTGTATCCGTCCTGTTCCCTTGTTTCTGTCCGGATATGCCTTAATTCCCGTCCGTCATGGCATACATAGTAAGGCTCGTCTTCAAAGACTTCGTACTTCATTTTGTCTTTATCACGTTTATCTATCGCATTCAACAAATCGTTCTTCAAGCTACACTCCATAATAGATTTACAATTTGCCACTAAATCAAGGATTATCGGTACTGTATCGTAAGCGTCAAGTAAGATAGTGGATAGAAAAATAACCACCAGCGGTATGAATATCGCATGCACACTCTGGGAAGTAAATAAAGTATTCTTTATCAGGTATTACAATCTCACCACGAACATTACCTATTTCGCTTAATCTGCTATAAAACTCATTACAATCTCCATTCACAGTTTGATACAGTTTCAGATATGACTGCAAAACACCTGTATCGGCACAACATCTGGCACAATGCTTTAACAGATAACTCCTGCTGTCCGGTTCCATTTCGTCTAATCCGTTCTCAAATCATTTTAGCCATTGGCAAAAAAATTCTTTCTTTATTCTTAATCCGCAGACACGCTTCCACGTGCATGATCCAATGTCTTGAAAACGGCATTTGAATCAGTCCCTGAACATTTTTATTACACCAATAATCAATCAGCCAGATTGCTTTTTCGTCCGTACTGACAACCTGCAACGATTTTAGATATTCTTTTTTTTCTTCTGATATTTTCTTTTTCAATTCGCCATAAGACAGGCTTTTGAGTATTTTCTCGGTACTTTCCTTTACTTCAAAAATATAGGAGTATAGTTCTTCCAAATTAAGTTGTTTCGAGAAATCCGCAATTTCCCGTTTAACGAGTTCATTTCCGGTTGTAATGACAGGCGGATTAATACGCTCCTGATAATTGGCCGCAGAAAATACCTGTTCCGTTTCACTGACGAGTATATGTGCAACGATATCTTCAATACGAAAAATATGCCAGAGCGAATAAGCAATCGTTTTGCTATGATAACCGTCTGCGTTGATAAAGGGAATTGCATCAAATTCCTCTCTGCTTAATTCATCCTTGAATGATACAATTGTCTGCATTAACTGATTACGTAAATCAAATAAAGTATCAATTCCCTCCTGAAAAGTATCTTTCTTTTTTATTTGTGCCTGCATTGTTTTATGGAGTTCGGACCATTCCTTATTCATGTTCAGTTACCTCTCAATTCCTATCAGTTCTTTCACCGCCTGTTCCCAACACGCTTCCGGCACATTCGGCCAGCTGCACTCTCCAAATTTATCCTTACATAATTCCATTGCCCTTGCCAGAACCGTACCATGCGATATTTCACCTGTTCTCAATAAATTTTCTGATACCTTACACCAGCATGGGGCTTTCTTATTTAATCCGGAAGAATGCAAATCTGCAATGACATTTTCTATATCATACTCCAGGCTGACAAACTCATAATCCCACCTATCCTGCATTCCCTTGAATATCATAAACTGCGCTTTTCCATTACTATGCAGGGGAACACCGACGGAACCAGCATTAAGCACCACTTTTCCATTGTGTACAATCTTACCCTGTATATGGGTATGTCCGCACAAAATATAATCGCCAGGGTTATTTTTCATGATCAGAAATGTATTTTCCATGTCAGGCAATAATTTTTCATTTACTTTTCGAGGGGAACCGTGGCAGATTGTGACTGGCGGCATCCCTTTCAATGCAAGTTCTTCTTGTATGGAAAGAGATTTAAAAAACTGTAAGTCTTTTTCCTCTAAATTATGATATGTATAATGAAGGCTGCCCGTAGTCGAATCATATTCCTTCCATCCCTTTGGCTCCTTCTCAAAATTTATCCAATAATCTTCTTTATTTCCTTTAATGAAAAAACACCTATACTTTTCTTTCACCGCATATAGCAACTCCATCGTTTTTTGCGGATATGCCAGTTCGCCGAGATAATCCCCCAGAAAGATAAAAGTATCTATTCCCATCTTTACTGCATGATCAAGGCATCTTTGTAAAGCGGCATAATTGCCATGTATATCGGATAATACTGCGATATTCTCCATACTCGTTATCCTTTCCGAACAGAGATTTATTTTAAATTATGATGACTGTAATCCAGAGAAATCTGCTCACTGTTATTATATCAAAGTTTTCGTTCCTCGGCAAAAATCCATCGTATTACCCATTCACAACACTTTTTCCTAAAGATGATACCAGGGAAGTCCATACGCTTCATATCCCAAACTTACGGTTCCGATCAATTGATATCCGCATTTTTGATAAAGCCGCTCCGCGGGAATATTATCTTTTACAACAGCAAGCGTATAAACTACATAAATACGTTCATAATCATCCTCAGTCAGCCATTGAGCGTTTTTATACCCCTCTTCCGGCTCGTGTTTCCAGATAATCACAGATATCTTCATACAGCTTCTCGATACGATCAAGATCTGCTTCTACAGCTTTTCTGATCTGAATATCCTGTTTCACAATGGCCCCCCTATCTCAAAATTTGAAATTAATCAATGCAGCAGACAATACAGCATGACCGCCTGCTGAACGACCAATAGATTTTTCTTGAACTCATATCCTACAAAATAACCGGATTCCATGACATCCTCCGAAACTTCTTCCCCGCGGTAAAAAGGCGGGCACGGATTCAGTACCGCATTTGGATTCGCCATTTTCATGACTTCTTCTGTTACCTGACACTTTTTGAAATCCTTCAGCACATCAGACGGCAAAGAATCCGTACAGATGATATCCTTTCCTATGACCGCTTCTTTGATATCATGGTACGCCTTTACGCCCTCCATCTCATATCCTGCGCCGCAGCACTGTGACAGTTCAAAGCCCATAACTTCGGAAGCCTCTTTCCAGGCAAGGCCGATGTTTCCGGTTTTTCCGCAGAACAGATAATGGCAGTCCGCAAAATCGTCCCTGCGCCTGGACAGCGAATACAAATCCGACAATATCTCACAGGGATGATTGCTGTCCGTCATGGCATTGATGACAGGCACTTTGGAATAGTCCGCAAGCTTATCCAGAAGCTGTATCTCTTTGTGCCGCACGATCAGCATATCCGCCCAGTTATTCAGATAACCGCAGACATCCCGTAAATTTTCTTTTTTGTCCAACGTCTCATTCGGAAATAAAATAGGCTGGCCTCCCAACAGATAAATTCCTTTTTCAAAAGTCACACGCGTCCGGATGCTCGTATTCGGGAAAAACAGAACGACGCTTTTCCCTTTCAGAAAATCGCGGTACGCACCGGCGCCCAGTTCGTCCGCAAGCGCAAATATTTCGTATATCTCACCGGGCTGTAAGTCCGTTAATCGGAGTAGATTTTTCATGACTGATAGTCTCCTTTCTTTCAATAGCGCAACCGTTTATCATAAAGCACGATCAATGGATGGCAACACCGATTTTCTTGTCCCGTCTCCACTGCGGCGCGGCTCCATCGTCTCCCCAATATTCATCCAACGAGCATATTTTATCTTCCGCCAGCCGCATGAAAGACACTACATGAAAAGAAACACTCCTGTCCCGCACATATACATTTACTGCAGCGACTGTCAGAGTATCCATCTTCTCTATCCGCTCGACCGTTCCATCCCATTCACCCGGATATTCACAATTTGCCCGGATATACTCTTCCACCGTAAAATGCTCATTCGTACAATGCCAGTTCACATAGGCATCCTCCCTGAAATAAGTTCGCATTTTTTCCGCATCCTGTTTCAATACGGCATCCCAAAATTCCTGTATATTCATCTCATTTTCTCCTTCATATAAAAATTTGCATCCCCCGGAATAAAATGCTAAAATATCAGAAACGTTTTCATTGGAAGCCGCTTCTGTAAGACAGCTCCCACAGGAACCGTTTCCCAAACAAAAAATTTCAGTCAAAAACCCCGCTGCAGGCACGGCTGCCTGGCTCATTGCCCGCGGGAAGAAACGGAGGATATCTCTATGTTACCATCTCGAACCGAAGCCGCAGAACTTCTAAAAGAAGCAGAACAGTGCAATCCCGGCCCATGGGGCAGCCACAGTCTTGTAACTGCACAATGCGCGGAGAAAATTGCGCTTGCCTGTCACGATATGGACTCCGAAAAAGCTTATATATTAGGGCTGTTACACGATATCGGCCGGAAATTCGGCGTACGCCATCTCGGTCACGTCTATGATGGCTGGAAATATATGCTCCGCCTCGGATACGAAGAAGCGGCGCGAATCTGCCTGACTCATTCCTTCTGTGAAGGTACGCTGGAATGCTATATCGGCAAGTTCGATATCACCGAAGCGGAAACAGAAGAACTCCGACAGGCATTGGCGCAGATCGTCTTCGACGATTATGACAGACTGATTCAGTTATGCGATGCGTTAGCCGCCGCAGAAGGCGTCGTCGATATGGAAGACCGCATGAATGACGTCCGCAGGCGCTACGGCTTCTATCCGCAGTCAAAATGGGATAAGAACATGGAACTGAAACATTATTTTGAAAAAAAAGCCGGAAAGAATATCTACGAAATTGTCAGGCCGCAGCTTCCATAGCGGCTGTTTCCGGTGATTCCGCCCGCACTTATCCTCAACCACCGCTTCACAGCGATTCCAGCCACGCTTCGACAGCCTGTATCAGCATATACTGCTGGTGCAGCACTGCCATACCTGCTGCCGGAATCGTCGGAACGCGCTCTTTCTGCCGGATGTTTTCTTCCAGTTCGCCTTTCATATTCATAACGCTCTTTCTGATTTTTTCAAGACACGATCTCTGCTGGTCCCCGGGCAGACTCTGCAGATTGACGATGACCGCATTGAAATCCAGGAAAATATGAATCGGTTCCTCCGCAATCGCGAGCATCAGCCGTTCAAACTCCTGCTCTCCTTTGGCCGTGATAGAGTAAATCGTCTTTTCAGGCATCTTCCCTTCTTTTTTTGTATGACTCTCTACCAGCCCTTTTTCTTCTAGCTGAATCACCTTTTTATAAATAGACGGCGTACTGATTTTTACCCAGCGGGAAACATTCCGGTACTCCACCTGTTTCTGCATATCATATGCGCTTAAAGACTCCTGTTTTAACATTCCCAATACAATGAGATCGATTGCCGCCATACTTTTCTCCTTTCGTATGAAGAGGGTCCGCCCTGCGGACCATAGAAGTTCTTAACGTTTCACCTTCAGGTGAAACTTAGGCACGCCTTTGCTGCAAGCTTTAGAACTTCTCTTCACACTTGACTACTACTATAAATTATAGTATGATACTTTATGCTTTTCAATTACTATAATTTATAGTAGTATATTTTATAATCAAAGGAGGATTATTATGACAACCAAAAACAGGAACTCACAAACAGAAAAAACAGAACTCTTAGGAAATGCTCCCATCCCCAAAGCGCTGCTCGCCATGGGAATACCCACGATGACGGGAATGCTGGTAAACGCATTCTACAACCTTGCGGATGCCTATTTTGTAAGCGGTCTGGGAGAAAGTCCGATGGGCGCGATTGCCGTCGTCTTTCCGCTGGGGCAGGTCATCGTCGGTCTGGGACTGCTCTTTGGCAACGGAGCCGCCTCATACATATCGCGGCTGCTCGGAAACGGCAACAGGCAGAAAGCCGGACAAACGGCCAGCACCGCCGTTTATTGCAGTTTACTGCTTGGCGCTTTGTTCATCCTTCTGTCCGTTCTCTTTCTGAAACCCGTTTTACTGCTGCTCGGCGCTACGGAGAGCATTCTTCCCTATGCGCTCCGGTACGCCCGCATTTATATCGTCTCCTGCATCTTTAATGTCTTTAACATTACGATGAACAATATCGCGGCGAGCGAAGGCGCAGCCAAAACGACCATGTGCGCTCTGATAGCAGGCGCTGCTCTGAACATGGCACTGGACCCGCTGTTCATTTATGGGCTGCATCTTGGCGTTACGGGAGCGGCTATAGCAACCGCCATCTCCCAGCTGGTATCCACGCTGGTCTATCTGCACTTTATCCTGACGCGCAGAAGCATCTTTCGTTTTCAACTAAAAGATTGTTGTTTTTCCGGGGAAATCTTATCAGAGATATGTAAGGTCGGCATTCCGACCCTCGTTTTTCAGATTTTAACGAGCGTGTCTATTTCCTGCATCAATACGCAGGCCAGAACATATGGCGACTCCGTCATCGCCGCGATGGGCGTCGTTACAAGACTTGTTTCCATAGGAAGCCTGAGCGTTTTCGGCTTTCTCAAGGGATTCCAGCCGATTGCCGGATACAGCTTCGGCGCCGGAAAATATGACCGCCTGCGTCAGGCAATTAAAATATCCGTTCTCTGGTCAACCGCCTTCTGTATCGTTTACGGCCTGATTCTCGCTGTTTTTCCGGCCGCCGTCCTTTCACAGTTCACCGAAAACGATGCGGAAATGATAAGAACAGGCGCCGCTTCTCTCAGAGCCGGCGGCCTGTCCTTTATGCTGTTCGGTTTTCACACGGTATACGCTTCCCTTTTTCTCGCATTGGGAAAAGGGCACGCTGGATTCTTTCTCGGCACATGCAGGCAGGGAATCTGTTTTATCCCTATCATCCTGCTCTTACCTACAGTCTGGGGGCTGCCGGGTATCCTGTACGCCCAGCCCGTTGCCGATGTCCTCGCCGCCGCAGTTACCGTGCCCATGGCATTAAAACTTCATAAGGAACTCGCCGTATCCACACCAAAATAGAAAATACGGCCTGCCGATGGAGCAGCATGGCGGCAGCTGTTTTATCCGTCACGAGCGCTGACTATCTGCCGAATACTCCCGCGCATTCCGTCAGACGCCGGATAACGGGAATCTGCTGCGGACACGCCCGCTCGCACTGGCCGCAGGCAATGCAGTCGGAGGCCGCTCCAACATGGGCAGTCACCGACTCATAATCGGCCGCTCCCTTTTCAAGCTGTCCTCTGACCAGCTGTTCGTTTCTCGCCGCAAATATTTCGGGAATCGGAATCTGCTTAGGACATCCGTCCGTACAGTAATGACAGGCCGTACACGGAATCATCTGCACCGCATTCATCGCTTCCTGTGCCTTTTGTACCGTCAGCTGCTCCTCCCGGCCGAGCGGCTTAAAATTTTTCATATAAGAAAGGTTATCCATCATCTGTTCCACATTGGACATACCGGACAACACCGTCAGAATGCCGTCTAAAGATGCCGCATACCGGATTGCCCAGGATGCCATGGATGCCTTTTCATCCGCGCTTCGGAAAATCTTCTGCACGGCTTCCGGCGGAGACGCCAGTGTTCCGCCTTTGACGGGCTCCATCACTACGATTGATTTTCCATACTTTCTCGCCACCTCATAGTTGGCTCTTGCCGTGACATCCGGATTTTCCCAGTCCGCATAATTTATCTGAAGCTGGACAAATTCCACATCCGGATGCGCCGTCAGAAGTTCCTCCAAAAGTTCCGGCCCCGCATGGAAAGAAAATCCCCAGTGCCTGATCAATCCCTTTTCCTTCTGCTCTTTTACAAAATCCCAGATGCCGAACCTTTCATAATTCTTATAATTTGCTGCCTGAAGTGCATGAAGCAGATAATAGTCAAAATATCCTGCGCCGGTTCTCTCCAGACTCGTATAGAACTGCTGTTTGGCCGATTGTTCATCACAGCCTTTCACATTGGTATTCAATTTCGTCGCCAGCGTAAAGCTTTCCCGCGGATATCTGTCCACGAGCGCCGCTTTGGCGGCCCGCTCCGAATCACCGCCATCATACACATAAGCCGTGTCAAAATAAGTCTGCCCCGCCTCCAGGAACAAGTCCACCATCTTTTTCGTCTGTTCCAGATCGATCTTACCGGACTCCTCCTTGGGCAGGCGCATCAAACCAAACCCCAGTTTCGGAGTACTTTCCCCAAAATACCGTTCCATCTCAATCACCACGCCTTTCTTCAATCCTATGTAATCAGCCTAAAAATATCATATATCTGCTTTTTCGTCAATGCCCCGCTTGCAATTCGCCTTCTCCGTATTTATAATAAAAGTATGAAAAAAACAAAAAAACCTCTGCCAAAAACATTACTCAGAACAATTTGGATTCTTTATGCGCTGATCAGCACGCTGGTCTGGCTGCCCCAGGTAGACAGACTGCTCGTAAAGGATCTTTCTGTCATGTCACAGTATATCTCATTGGACGATTCGTGGATGATCAGCATAGATGATGATATTTATTACGACGTCTCTCTGAATGACTTTCGCTTCGATACCCTCAAAAAAGGCAGCGAGATCATCATGCAGCGGGAACTCCCCGATGATCTTGGCGCTTCTGACGGTGCGCTCCGCTTACATATCAGACAATCTGCCGTTGAAATCTATATCGATGATGAGCTGTTCTATGAATACGGTCATGACAGAGTCGAACAGGGGAAAACTGTCGGCAGCGGTTATCAGTTCATCAACTTTCCGAATGAAAACTGCGGAAAGACATTGCGGATTCATCTCTATCAGACTGAGGAAAAAGTATTCTCCAAATTGGATTCCCTTCGTATCTATCCCTGGGAAAATGCCTTCCGGCTCCTGATGACGGAAAACCGGATTCCGCTGTTTACAGGTTGTTTTCTGCTGATCTTCGGCCTTGTGGCCATGACGATTACCGTATTTGCCCTTGCCTTTTCCCTGAAATATATCAGACTGTTCTGCGTTTCGATTTTTTCTCTCCTGATCGGCCTGTGGACGCTGTGCTATTATAACGTAGTCCTGATCTTCTCCATCCCATTGTATTCCGTATCGTTATTAGAATATCTTTCTTTCTATCTCGCCCCGATTCCGCTGCTCATTTATATGCGGGAAGATGTGCAGAAACTGAAACAAAGATCTCTACAATACTGTTACCGGACGCTTTTCATCGTTCAGACAGCAGCCACTACCTGTATGATCATCCTTCATGCCCTGGACATTGTCCATCTCGCAGCAACGCTGCCCTATATGCAGGTATTCATCGTCTGCGATCTGGTCTATTTTATCTTCATCGAGATCCGGAATCTGAAATCCAGTCAGCTTATAGACCGGCTCCTCCTCGTTGGCATGCTGATCATCGGCGTATGTGTTTCCTATGACCTGATCAGCTACTGCAGCAGCCGGTATCACGGTTCCACACCGCTCACACTGCGCGGCGTGGCATCCGTCGGAGTCGTCATCTTCATTGCGATTCTGATCTGCTCCTTCTATATCAGTCTGACACAGAAGATGATGCGCGAAACGGAACGGAACTTTCTTTTGAAAAGCGCCTATACCGATGAACTGACACAAATCCATAACCGCCGGTACTGCATGGAATGTATCAATAAGATCAGGGAAACGGAAGATTTGAACTATACGATTATCTGTTTCGACTTGAACGATCTGAAAAAGACCAATGATACTTACGGACATACAAGAGGCGATATCCTGATCAAAAGCGCCGCAGAGGCCATTCAGGAAACCTTTGAAGCACACGGTATGGTCGCGCGGATTGGCGGCGATGAATTTATCTCCATACTCCATACTACCGTAAATGAAGAAATCACAAGACTGCTTACGCAGTTTCGGGCCGCTGTAGACCGGAAAAACCGGGAGATTACAAATCTGAATATGTCCATCGCTTATGGTTATGCTTCCTGCAGCATGCAGGAGCACAATATTGATAAAGTATACCAGATGGCCGATGACCGTATGTATGAGAAAAAGAAACAAATGAAAAGCGCAGGAAGAGCCGGAAGCCAGGCGTAACCCTTTGCCCCGTGACGGCATAAAATAGGCATATAACCATCTATGCGAGGTCCTGCCATGTTTTCTCCTTCGATTGCCATCATCGGCCGCTCACAGGATACCGTCAATTATGAAAAGGCGATGCAGCTCATCGGCGCT
The DNA here is from genome assembly GCA_947178125.1 of uncultured Lachnospiraceae bacterium. GTDB lineage: Bacteria > Bacillota > Clostridia > Lachnospirales > Lachnospiraceae > UBA3282. The sequence goes on from CAMWXB010000052.1 coordinate 11,806, forward strand.
TCCCCCTTTACCACTTTAGACCCCGAACAATGCGCAGACTGCAGCGGACTGCTGCTTCCCGGCGGCGGAGACATTACCCCCGCCTTTTTCGGACAGAACAACCATGGTTCCCGGCAGATCGATACCGAACTGGATATCATTCAGCTTCAGGCCCTTGATTTCTTCATCAAGCGGCACAGACCCGTACTCGGCATCTGTAAGGGAATGCAGATCATCAATGTCCATTTTGGCGGTTCAATTTGTCAGCATATTAAAAACGCGACTTCCCATCAATGGAAAGGAAAAGACCAGTTCCACTATGTATATCACATCGGATGCAGCCGCACCGATTTCTTTTATCAGCTGTACGGAAGCAGCGCTTTCGTCAACTCCGCCCATCATCAGGCTGTCGATACCCTCGGAAAAGGGCTTCTCCCCATCTGCCAGGCTTCCGACGGCACAATCGAAGCCCTCGCCCACGCCGTACACCCTGTCTTTGCAGTTCAGTGGCATCCGGAGCGGATGCCTGACAAGGGCGGCATGGAACTGCTCTCCTATTTTCTGGAGTTATGCACCGGATAGGCGATGCCGGCCATGCTTCTTCTTTCCCTGAAGTTCCTCTTTCGTATGCTGGGAAAGCATCTCGAACAATGCTTTCATAATATCATTCATGATTTTGGTCGTATCGGCGTCAACATTTTTAATTGCTGACATGATTCCCTGAATGCTCCGTTTCCAGTTGGCGGTAAAATCGATCAGATTATCCGCCTCTGAAGCTTTTACGACATCATACAGCGTATCCACAAAGATGCGCATCTGCTCCTGATTCAAGGACAATATCCAGTCATTGAGCGTTGTATCCACGAACATTCTGCCGGAATAGATCTGCTTTACGATTCGAAAATCGTCTTTCTCGACCAGCCAGGAATAGGGGTCGTGCTGTGCCAGCCCAAAATTCCTACTTTCCACGACCCGGTAGTTTTCCTCGGAAGAGAGCAGCATTCCTACCATTGAGGAATGAGGCACCGTCTGACGAATCCTGTCCTTTATTCTGTCGAATTGCCCTTTCTCTCTGACTTCCGGACGAAATCCCGGTCCGTCATGATTAAAAATAATGACAATTTTATCCTGAATATCCTGCCGGCAGTTCATTGCCGCATATACCGCGAAATTACCGCCTTTGGAATGCCCTCCCATATAAAAAGGCTTTCCAATCTTCCCAGCGCTCTTTTCCAGATATTCGACACTCATGAGCTGTCCCGGCACCGGTTCGGAAAAGGCCAGATTCAAATCTTCCTTCCATCCCACGATCGTCTCGTCCGTACCGCGGTAAGCAATATAGTAAAGCTCTTCATCCGGTTGGAATGTAACGGCCGAAAACTGCGTCTCCTTTTCCAACTCTATCTGATTTACATAATAGTTCATTTTTAGACTTCCGAACCGACGGCTGTGTACCATCGCAAGAAACAGCTCGGTATTTTTTTCCCGATACCGCTCATCCCCATACAGATTATCATAATCCCTGTTCTCAAACACCTGACGAATGGATACCGGCGGCGCATCGTCATCCACTCCCGGCACCAGACCGTCGAACTTCAGATAAGCGAACTGGCACAGAATCAGGCTGTCCACCTCGCCAAACGGTTTCTCCGAAAAAGTATAATCACCATACTCCTCGATATAATTGATTATCGTACCCATAGACACCTCTCCTTATGCTTTTTACAGCTTTGCTTCCAAATGCTCTATGTTCTTGATCAGTACCGATACCGTTCCGTTCGGATTGGTAATAAATTCCACACTTTTCGGATTCTTATACTGTTCCATCGGAATCTTGATCTCAATGCCAGTGTCCGTGTATAGATGCTGGCTCTGATACTTTCTGACCGTATTTTCGCTCTGTGGCTGAATTTCCTCTTTTACCATGTCGTACTTTTCCATTTTATCCTGAAAAGCAACTTTTAATTCCGGCTTTTCCACGAAAATCTTCTCTGCGATCGCCTCCACGGTAAAACCGCCGTTCTCCGCGATTTCCTCCTGTATGATACTCTTAGCCTCCATCTGTTTCACAAATCGCTCTGACTCATCATACGCTTCCTTTTGTACGCTCTCGACCGCCTTACTGACAATGGAGAGTTTTGACTTATGGGAAAGATGGCTGCTGCATTTCAGGAAAAGGAAAGAAAAATAATTCGTTTTCTCTCCATTCACCTCATATTTTTTCTCAATGGCCCACACCGCGAGGTCGTCCAGCCGGATAATGGCCGCTTCCGTCAACCGCTGGCTCTCCGAAGGCAGTATCGACTTATGACGGATGATCTCATTGCTGTTCCCCTCCTCGAGCGTCATCGTCCGATGAGTGTAAAAAGGTTTATAATTCATCTTTAACAGGGCAAGATATTCCTCATCCTCATATTGAAAGCGCACAATGATCAAATCGGCAGCCGGGATATCAATATTGCTTTTCATGATCTCATATAAAAGCGTCGCGATATCCTTACTGATATCCACAAAGGAATCGTCCGCATACTGCTCCAGGATATGATATACTTCCGACTCTTCCTGATAGAACCGGCTTTCCTTCGTATCGTCCCCGGAACTGATTTTCGCAATATGCTCCTTCATAAAATCGGCAAATTCCGAACCGTATTCCAGTTCCGTGTCAGACAGCACCGGCATCCCGATCGTTGGGTCCATAATATGTACGATCGCTTTCCTGATCCTGATATTTTCCTTTATCATCCGTAATCCTCCACATACTCTCCTGACTCTCCATTTCTACAGGAAGAACGCCCCTTTCCCGGCATTCCTCCCGGCGAGAAAGATCCGCAACGCGAACCGTAACTCTTCATTCCTGGGAAGAACGCCCCTTTTGGGCGTTCTTTCGGGCGAGAAAGGTTCGCAACGCGAACCGTAGAACTTCTTGACGTCTCGTCCCATGACGAGACGTCTTTAGAAGTTCTTCTCGCCCTAGTATTTTTTCCACACCCTTGGCGAGAACAACAACAGCATCGGCAATAATTCCAGACGGCCGGTCAGCATATCGAACATCAGCACAAATTTCGAAAATACCGTATAGCCGCCATAATTACAGGTAGGCCCCACACTGTGAAAACCGGGACCGACATTGTTCAGATTCGCAAGTACAGCCGACAAATTGGTCGTCATATCATATTTATCTAACGACAAAAGCAGAAAAGACACCAGAAAGACCACCAGATAGATGATCAGATAAGAATGAATCGATTCCACCGTCTCATCCTCCACTACCCGCCCTTCCAAATGCGGCTTTTTCACAATCTGCGGGTGCACGACCCGGAGCAGTTCTCTCCTCATATCCTGTACAAGGAGCAGAATACGGGATACCTTGAACCCGCCGCCCGTACTGCCCGCACAGGCGCCGATTGCCATAATAACGAACAGGACTGCTTTGGAAAACTCCGGCCATGTATCGAAATTTGCCGTAGAAAAGCCCGTGGTACTCCCAAGAGAAGCGACCTGAAAGAGCGCATGATGAAAGGCCTCTCCAATATTTCCGTAATAGCCTCTGATATTCCATGCAATCAGGGCAGCCGCCCCGAAGAACAAAAGCAGATAGTACCGCGCTTCCTCATGTTTAATTGCATCTTTCGGCTTTCTGGCGACCAGAAGCAGATAATAGACATTGAAATTCATACCGCCCAGTATCATGAAAATCGTAAAAATAATCTGTATCGACATCTTATAGCTTCCGATACTCGTATTCAGAACACCGAAACCACCCGTTCCAAGCGTCGAGAAAGTCAGAACAGTCGAATCATACAGGCTCATGCCGGCTATCTTCAGACAGACGATCTGCAACAGGGTAATGCCAATATAAATACCATAGAGAATCTTTGCTGTTGCCTGCACACGCGGCACCAGCTTGCCTACCGACGGTCCCGGACTCTCCGCACGCATCAAGTGCATGTTATAACCGCCGGAAAGCGGCAATACGGCAAGAATCAGCACCAGAACACCCATACCGCCGATCCAGTGCGTAAAAAGACGCCAGAACTGCACACTCCGGGACAGACACTCCACATCCGACAAAATGCTGCCGCCGGTCGTCGTCAGTCCGGAAATCGTTTCAAAAAGCGCGTCTGTAAAACTCGGAATTTCCCGACTGAAATAAAACGGCAGCGCTCCAACGATACTAAGTATGATCCAAGTCAATGAAACGGTAATAAAGCCCTCTCTCGCATAAAAGACATTGCTCTTAGGCTTCCATCTTCTGCCGATTTCCGCCACGAGCAGGCAGCCGGCCATCACGACTGCAAAAGAATATCCCGCTTTTTCCTGATAAATAATGGCGATCAGACAGGGAAGTGACAGAAAAAGCGCGGCAAACTCCAATACACGGAATAAAATATATCTGATAATCGAAAAATTCATGGCAAAGTGCTCCCTTTTATTTCAAAATATCCTTGATATCGTTCAATCGCGTGTTCGTCGTCACAACGATGACCATATCTCCTGACCTGATCACGCTCTGGCCGCCCGGAATGCTGACCGAGCCTTTGTGATTGATCGAACAGAGCAGAATATTCGGCTTGATCTTCATATTCTGAAGCGGGATGCCAATGACCGGCGAATCCTCTTTTACACAAAATTCCAATGCCTCTACCCGATTATCATTCAGCCGGTACAATGTTTCAATATTGCTGCCGAGAGAGTTGTCCATCGCCCGGACATATTTGATAATATTTTCCGCTGTCAGATATTTCGGATAAATAACGCTTCCGATATCCAGACTGTCAATGATCTCATCATAAGAAATCCGATGTACATGTGTGATCAGCTTCGCCTTCGATACGCTCTTTGCAAACAGAGAAAGCATGATATTCTCTTCATCAACACTTGTCATGGCAACAAAAGCCTCTGTCTGCATCAGTCCTTCCTGCATCAGCAGGTCTCTGTCCGTACCGTCTCCCTGTATAATGGTCGCTTTCGGAAGCAGTTCACTCAATTCCTCACACCGCGCCTTATTCAGTTCGATGATCTTAATCTGGATTCCCATATCCATCAGCTGTTTTGCCAGATAATAGGACGTCTTTCCACCGCCTATGATCATCACATTTTTAGCACGGGTAACGGCGGCTCCAAGTTTTTTAAAGAAAGCGAGGTTTTTCTGCGGAGTTCCGATGATGGATATTTCGTCCCTGGCCCGGATGATAAAATTACCACCCGGAATATAGACATCTTCTCCGCGTTCCACCGTACAGATCAGAATATCAGATTTCAATCTGCTCTTAATCTGCTGTAAAGACTGGTCGCACAGAACAGAATCCTCCCCTACACGATATTTTACGACCTCTACCCTTCCTTTTGTGAAAGTATCGACCGTAATCGCCGACGGAAGCTTTAACAGCCTCGACATCTCCGCTGCGGCCGCAAGTTCCGGGTTGATGACCATGGACAATCCCAGTTCCTCTTTGATATAATTGATCTCCATATTGTAAAGAGGATTCCTGACTCTTGCGATCGTATGACAGCCGCCTGTCTTTTTGGCGATCAGACAGCATAACAGATTTACCTCATCGGAACCTGTCACCGCGATCAGCAAATGTGCGTGTTCCACTCCCGCCTCTCTCTGTACCTCAAAGCTGACGCCATTTCCGATAACGCCCATGACATCATAGCTGTTCACCAGATTCTGTAATCTCTGGTTATCCATATCGATAACCGAAATATTATGTCCTTCCGAGCTCAGCTGTTCCGCTAATGTCGCTCCCACATTTCCACAACCAACGATAATGATCTGCATTGCTTTGTACCCTTTCCATTTATCTATCTAATAACCATGCCTTTCCCACAACCTGCGACATTTGCGCCGCAGGCACAATATTCGCAAGACGAATAAATTCGTCTATGAAAAATCTCTGATTTTTCAACCTGTGACTTACGCAAATTTTCCGGGATAATCCGTACCGGTCTCCGACTGCATCAGAAATACATATCGCTCCGGTTCTTTTTCCATTTTGAGCATCGTGTCGAACGCCATTAAAAGCATTTTATCGCCGTTGCGCTTCATATCGTCATGTCCTCTGTCCATTTCGGCCTTGAAATGGTCCATCTGCCAGACCATGATATCGACGACCGTATACCCTGAAATCCGATATTCACACAAAAAATTCCGATTCTCAAGATAATAGACAAATTCCCGGTAGACCTGCTCCGACTCCATTAATGCGCTCCAGAACTGTTCAAGGAAGTTTTTATCCTCTCCCGCATAGAGACACAGTGCTTCAGCCCACTCTCTGGCCGCTTCATTCAACTTCGTATCCATTCTCCCACTCACTTTCATTAAAATAGTATACCATATTATCTATTTTTCGGAAGCTTTTCCCGGTTCTTTTTTCGTAATCTTTTCCATATAAATGAACTAACGAACCGGTGCTCCGGCAATCCGGCCGGAGGAACTGCCAAAAAGGATGTATCATGCTGCAGATCATACAGGAAGCAAACGACTTTATCTGGGGACTTCCCCTTCTCATCATACTCATGGGCACACACCTTTATTTTACCTGTAAGCTGCATATGCCGCAGCGCAGGATTTTCTATGCCATCAGGCTTTCTCTCGGCATGGAAGATACCGGAGACAATAATCTGTCCCCATTCTCCGCACTCGCCACCACGCTTGCCGCCACACTCGGTACCGGCAATATCATCGGCGTTTCGACCGCTGTCGCGCTCGGCGGCGCCGGTGCTGTCTTCTGGTGCTGGATCACAGGCATTCTCGGTATGGCGACCGCATATGCCGAATGCTATCTGAGCGTTTTATTCCGCAGCCGCAGAAAAGACGGCACCTATGTCGGAGGTCCGATGTACGTTCTCCGAAATGGTTTACATAACAAAACTCTCGGTTCCTTTTATGCGTTTTGTACCTTGATCGCCGCTTTCGGTGCAGGCTGCGCAACACAGGCCAATTCCGCCACACAGGCGGCCACACAGTCCTTTCATCTGTCACCGCATTTCATCGGAATCCTGCTCGCCGTCGTGACAGGTACCGTCATTTTAGGCGGTGTCAAGGCCATTGGAAATCTCTGTGAGCGTATCGTGCCGGCAATCGGTTTTATCTATTTATTCGGCTGCTTTCTGCTGCTCTGCCTTTATCATGAACAGCTTCCGGCAGCCTGTCTTTTGATCGTAAAGGATGCTTTTTCCTTTTCTTCTATCGCAGGCGGTTTTGTCGGCTCGGCCATACAGATGTCTCTGCGTTACGGCATTGCCAGAGGGCTTTTTACCAACGAGGCCGGCATCGGCACTTCCGCCATTGCCGCCGCTGCTTCCGGCGTCAATGACCCGAGACATCAGGCCTATGTTTCCATGACTGCCGTTTTCTGGGATACTGTCGTCATGTGCCTTGTTACAGGAATCGTTATCGTCGCCAATATGCTGTACGACCCCGCTTCCGTACAGGGCATCCCCGCCACCGGGCTGACCTCTGCGGCTTTTTCCCATCTGCCCTATGTGGGAGACGCTTTCCTGACGACCTCTCTGATCGCCTTCGCCGTCACGACCCTGATCGGATGGTCCTATTTTGGGGAAAAGGCAACGGAATACCTTGTCGGAAACAAAGGTATCCCGTATTATAAACTGCTTTATATTCTGATGATCTACCTCGGTGCCATCATCCCGATGAACCTCGTCTGGGAATGCACCGACCTGATCAATGGCTTCATGGCCATTCCTAACATCCTGGCGCTCTTTTTCCTGCGCCGCTGTGTTAAACCTTAAAACCATCCACGATTGCCCGGAGAGAACGGCTGCTGCGCTCTAAGATCGCCATCTGCCGCAAAATCTCTTCGGAGCTTACATTCGTATTCTGCATGGCAGAGGCCACATCGCCGATATCGTGTACCATGACCTCATTCATATCCGTAACGGTCTGCAAAGATGCCAGCATTTCTTCAATGGATGCTCCCATCTGCTGTGCCGAAGCGCCCAGGTCACTTGCAATGCCGTCATAAAAAACTGCGTCTTCTTTATACTGTTTCGCCGTATCCAGCATTGTATGATAATCATGGATAACACGCTCCTGCATAAAATCCAGCAAAGTTCCGGAACTTTCTTTCAATGCCATGACCGAATCGACCACGTCATTGATGACCGACTGGATATTATCGACCGCCATTCTGGAATCCTCTGCCAGCTTTCTGACTTCCTCCGCCACGACCGCAAAGCCTCTCCCGGCCTCCCCCGCTCTGGCGGCTTCTATGGAAGCGTTGAGAGCGATCAGGTTCGTCTGCGATGCGATGCTCAGAATTTCCTGCGAGAGCGTCTTAATGACTTCTATCTTCTCTACCTTCACAAGCGCCGCTTCCAGTTCTTTTTCCACATTATGATAAATCAGGCTGGCCTGACTCTTTGCTTCGGTCGTAGTCTGCAGCAGGCCTTCCGCACGAACATTGATCTGACCGGAAGCATCGGCCGCCTCCGCCGCCTTCGTCGATACGCTGTCCACGACGATGCCGATTTCCGAACTGGCCTGACTGATGGTCGAGGTCACATCCGCCACCTCATTTACTTTCTGCGTAACGGCTACGACAATCTGGTCCATCTCGTCCAGCCCATTATTCAAATCCGCCATGTTACTGTATGCTTCCGACGCAATATTTTCAATTCCAGCCGCTTCGTCTTTTATGCCGAGAATCGACTCCCGAATCTGCTTCCTGACAGATTTCGTCGCATGTTCGATTTCTTCCAGTTCATCCTTAAATCCTTCGCCTACCACATGCCTTTTCCTGCCCTGTTCCTCTGCTTCCTCTCTAAAGTCGCCGCTCGCGAACTGTTTTAAATCGGCAATGGGTGACAGCAGCCTGTGTGCGGCAAGCGCCACGCTGCCGATGATCAGAAACATCCCCATAACACAAATGAGTACTGACGTAAGCACCAGAAGATGCAGTTCACTTGCAACCACCGTTCTTGGTATGACCACTCCTACCGCCCAGTCACAGTTTCGCATCGAAGCGATGGCAAAATATTTCTCTTCCCCGTCATAATCTTTACATAAAACGATACCCTTTCCCTCAGAGAGCAAAGCCGCGACATCAGATAATACGCCGCCTGCAGCGTCGGAAATCGCAACGGACACATCGCCTTCGGGCAGAAATTCCTCATTCCGGTGCGCCACAAAACAGCCCGCACTGTCCACAATAAAACCATACCCGCCCTGCTCTTCTTCCAAAGAATCCAGTACACCGACCAGTTCTTCGATCGTAATGTCCGCACCGCACACACCGGCTATCCCGCCGGCCTCATTATGTATGGGCACCGCTATCGTTACAACGATTCTTCCCGTAAAAGCATCCACATACGGGTCTGTTACCACGACGGTTCCAGCTTCCTTCGCCTGCCTGTACCAGCCGCGCTCACAGCAGTCATAATCGTCTCCCACTTCCGAATTGATGATCAGCATCGTATGGTCTTCAAAACCGTAATAAGCATCCATAATGACATCGCCCGATGCCGCAAGCCTTTTCGCAAGATACTCTTTTATCTCTTCATAGGATTCCTGCTGCATTTTCAGTTCATAGGTATTGGCATTCTCCTGCACCCATGCAATCTGCCCGGACAGCCAGCCGTTCATTTCTTCCGCCGTCTCCCGCGCCTTCTCGGACTGCAGTTCCTTTACCTTTTTGTTCACAACGCTGTTCGCGATCAGATAGCTTCCAATAGAACCGGCCAGCAGAATGATCACCGCCGCCATCGATATCGTCGCAATCAGCTTCCCCTTTATTGTTCTCATGTACCTTCTCCCCCATATGTACGCATTTACCGTACTCTATTATACACTTTTTCCGAATCCCCGTCTACATTTTCATTGCATCTGAAAGTTCGGCGTGATAAAATCGGAATATCAGAAAAGGAGGCATTCCATGGCAGACTATTACCTGAGCTGTTCTTCAACAGCCGATTTATCCAAAAAACACTTTGAACAGAGAGATATCCATTATATCTGTTTTCATTTTGAATTGGCCGGAAAAGAGTATCTTGACGACATGGGCGAGTCCGTTCCGCCCGAAACACTATACCGCAGAATGTCCGAAGGCGCCGACACGAAGACATCACAGATCACGATTGGCGAATATGAAGAATATTTTGAAACGATGCTGCAAAACGGCAGAGATATTCTGCACCTTACCCTTTCCAGCGGTATTTCCGGAACTTACAATTCCGCCTGCGTTGCAAGGGACATCCTCGCGGAAAAATATCCAGACCGCAAAATTTATGTGGTCGATTCCCTCGCCGCTTCCAGCGGATACGGATTACTGATGGAAACGCTCGCGGACATGCGGGATTCCGGCATGGAACTGGATGCGCTGCGCGACTGGGCTGAAGAAAATAAACTCCGCCTGCAGCACTGGTTCTTTTCCACCGACCTGACTTTTTATATCAAAGGCGGCAGGATTTCCAAAACGAGCGGTTTTATCGGAACCGTACTCAGCATCTGTCCTCTTTTGAACGTGAATTTTGAAGGACGCCTGATTCCAAGGGAAAAAATCAGGACGAAAAAGAAAGTCATCGAACGAATCGTAGAGCAGATGGAAGAGAATGCACAGGACGGCACGGACTACGCCGGCAAATGTTTTATCAGCCAGTCCGCCTGCATGGAAGATGCACGGGCAGTCGCCGCACTCATTGAGGAACGTTTTCCCAAGCTGTGCGGAAAAGTGGAAATTTATCCGATTGGCGCCACCATCGGCAGCCATACGGGCCCCGGCACCGTCGCATTATTTTTCTGGGGGAAAAAAAGAGAAAATTAGAAAACATACCAAAATCGTGAAATACAGAATGGGGCGTCAGACGCCCCATTTTTTTGCCAGTTTACGGCGCACGACGATAAAACAGCCTACATGCGCCAGAAAAGTCAGAAGCCAGCTCGCCGGATAGGTCAGATACAGCGATGTCACCGTATGGAACTGCTCCATCTGGAAAAACGTAAATATCCAGAAAAGACGCAGGCCGCAGGCGCCGATCAGCGATACGATCATCGGCATGACCGCATAGCCAAGGCCCCGCAGAGCGCCTACCATAACATCCATCATCCCGCAGAACGCATAGAACCTGCATATGATCTCCATTCGCCGCATGCCCGCTTCCATGACCGCCGGGCTCGTCGTGTACATACGAAGCAGCGGATAACCGAAGAATACCGCCAGATTCCCAAATACCACGCCAGCCACGATGACGCAGAGCTCCGCCGTATAAAGAATCCTATTGACCCGCTCATATTTCGCCGCTCCCACATTCTGGCTCGTAAAAGAAATCGCCGCCTGATGGAATGCGTTCATGGAAACATAAACAAAACCTTCAATATTGGCTCCTGCCGAATTACCTGCGACGGTCACGGCACCGAAAGAATTGACCGACGACTGAATGATAACGTTGGAGAAGGAAAACAGGATTCCCTGAAAACTGGACGGAAGTCCAATCTGCAGAATCCTTTTGAACTTATCGCCATTCACACGCAGCGCGGACAATTCAAGGTGGATACTTCCCTGCTCTTTCATCATACATCGGATGATCAGTACCGCGGAAATGCACTGAGAAATCGCTGTTGCCGCCGCAACGCCCGCCACGTCCATTTGAAACACGACGACGAACAGCAGATTCAGCAATACATTGATAACGCCCGCAATCGTCAGATAATACAGCGGCCGCTTCGTATCCCCGATGGCGCGCAGGATGGCACTTCCGAAATTATAGAGCATCATTGCCGTCATTCCCAGAAAATAGATCCGCAGATAGAGCGTCGCAAGCGGAAGTACATCCGGCGGCGTATTCATCCAGATCAGAATCTGTTTCGCCCCAAACAGGCCGATGAGCGTTAAAAGAATACCGCTGTACAGGCTGAGGGTCATCGCCGTATGGACCGTTTCTGTCAGTTCCTTCTGGTTCCTGGCGCCAAAGAAACGCGCAACGAGCACATTGGCGCCGACCGACAGGCCCATGAAGAAATTCGTCAGCAGATTGATCAGCGACGATGTCGAACCTACCGCGGCAAGCGAATTATCACCCGCAAACCTTCCAACAACAATGATATCCGCTGCATTGAAAAGTAACTGCAGCAGACTGGAGCACATAAGAGGCAGCGCAAATAAAAGAATCTTTCCCAAAATAGAACCGCTGCACATATCCATTTCATAGGTCGCATTCTTTGTTCCTGTTTTCATCTTCATAAATTAAACCCACGGTTTCCGCAGGCTTCCTTTCCATCTCTCTTTCTGTTCTTCATATTGTTCATTCAGCCAGTCCGCTGCCTGCCCAACACCTTCCTCACTGAGCGGCACCTCAATCGACTGTTTTTCTTCTTCCGGCGTCTTATGGACTCCGTAAGGTTCCGGCCAGATCGTTACTTTGATCAGATCGCTCTCTTCCCCTTTTACCCGCTTCAACATATACCGCATCCCTTCCATGCTCCCGGAATACTCTTCTTTCTTGATATAATTGAGCGGATGGAATGTTTTCTTATCGATCACAAACTTCTCTCCTTCTCAGAAAACTTTTATTTTTAAAGTTTGACTTGCTTTTTTCTTTCAAATCATATATAATGATAAATGCTTTCGGGATGTGGCTCAGGTGGTAGAGCGCTACTTTAGGGAAGTAGAGGCCGCAGGTTCAAGTCCTGTCATTCCGATTCGATTCGCATAAAAAGCAGCCTTACAAAATGGCTGCTTTTTATTTATTCATTTTTTGTCTTTTTAAAAAACTTTTTCATCTTTTCATAAAACAGCCAAAGACTTTATGCTATCACCAAATCTCCCACCGGACAGCCCTGGTCTATAAATATCTCAAAGTCGGACTCCGGGATTGGTCTTGAAAAATAATATCCCTGCTGAAGCTCACAGCCTATCTGTGAAAGATAATCGCTCTGCTCCGGCGTTTCCACGCCTTCGCATAATGATGTGATGCTCAGCTTTCTCGCCATGTCGATAATACAGGAAATAATAATTTTATCATTTTCTTTCAAACGGTTCTCTGCTTCCTCATCCTGCAGAAAGACCTTGTCCAATTTGATAATATCAATCGGCAGCCTGCTCAGCAGATTCAGAGAAGAATAACCGGAACCAAAATCATCCATCGATACTTTCGTTCCCATCTCATGAAGTCCCTCGATCAACTGCAGAGCCTTCTCGGTATTCTCAATATAAATACTCTCCGTCAGTTCAAATTCTATCAGATTCGGCTGAATCCGATATTCCTCAAACAAAGAGCGTACATACGGCAAGATTTCCATTTTGCTCAAATGTTCTCTGGAAACATTGACCGAAATCGGCACGATTGGTTTATTTTCCCGCATACGTCCGGCAATGAACTTGAAAACCTCCCGGTATACGAAATAATCCAGTTCCACAATTTGCCCACTCCGTTCAATGAACGGAATAAATTCATCCGGATAAATAAAACGTCCATCCGGCTTCTGCCAGCGAATCAAAGCCTCTGCGCCTTCCATCCTAAGAGAACCGGTTTCCATTTTGGGCTGATAATAAACTTTTAATTCTCCGTTCGCAATCGCCTTGGATAAAGAAGAAGTTATCTCTACCTCTTTTTTAATTCCCTCGACCATTCTGCGGTCAAATACCACACAACAGTCATCCTTCATTTCCTTTGCCATTTTCCTTGCCAGATTGGCGTTGGAAACCGCTGTTGCCGGGTCCAGACTCCTGTCATTCTTTTCAATAAAACTGATACCCGTACAGAATTTCAGCCTTGCAGCCAAATATTCCTCCCGAAACTTGTCTTCCATCTCTCTATTGCTTTGATGAATAAACTCGCGAAAATCGTCATTAGAAATGTTGTTTTCCAGTCGGACTGCCAAAACGATATTATCCGATACCACTCTCGCCGCACATAACATATGGGAATTATCTTTCGTTACCTGAGTGACAAATTCCTTTAGCAGCATATCACCGCGCTGGTATCCAAGCGTATCATTAATATACTTGAAATGCTTAATGTCCGTATAGACGATTGCTATCCGGTAATCATCCAGCTTCTTAATTTCCAAATCCAGCTTCTTTAAAAATTCCTCATACCGGTCCAATCCTGTTAAGATGTCTTTTGTTTCTTTCATACCTATACCCCTGCCGCATCATAATCATGCTCTTAATTCCCTCACAAAAGCCTCATCATAATCCGGATATTCCTTTTTTAAGGAGACCAGGCGTCCGCCTCTGTCCATAAAACAGTGCTCGCTGTTTCCGGTCATCCTTAATTCCCCGCTTTCCTTATCCGTAACCCTATAGGATAAAGAAAGTTTTACACCATTATACTTCTCAATCTTTAATGCGATCAATACGGTGTCACCGAAATGCACCATTGACTTATACTGACAGGAAACGCCTACCACCGGGCTGACGATACCGGCCTCCTCCATCTTCCCGTAATCGATGCCTGCCTGCTGCATCCACCAGATTCTGGCAGATTCCATCCATCTGATATAATTGGAATGATGAATGATTCCCATCTGGTCGGTCTCATAATACTGTGCCTGATGCTCATAGGCCGTCATTTACAAACATTTCCTTTCCTGTCATATTAACCCTAATTATTAGTCTACCCTTCCTGTCAAAAAACGTCAAGTGTCTTTCTCCTATTATTTCCTGATATCTTATTATTTTCTTAATAATTTTTTAATATTCTACTTCAATATTTCGAGAAGATACTCCCACACTCTTCTGACAGAGGATATGCTCAAAACCTCTTCCGTTGTGTGAATGCCATTCATATCGGGACCATAGGAAATGCAGTCAAGACCCGGTAATTTACCGGCGAACAGGCCGCATTCAAGGCCTGCATGAATCGCCTGCACCTTTGGCTTTTTACCATACAGCTTCTCATAAAGCCTTATCATCTTATCACGCAGCGGAGAATCTTTCCGATAAGCCCAGCCCGGATACTCTCCGTGCACTTCCATCTCTGCGCCCGCCAGTTCGGAAATTGCGGACATTTTACAGCGCACCGCCGCTTTCCCGCTCTCCAGAGAACTTCTGACGGCATAGGTCAGCCGGAGGTGTTCTGTCGTAAGTTTCATCACACCGAGATTTAAAGAAGTTTCTACCAGCCCTTCCACATCGGCGCTCATCGCCTGAATGCCGTTCGGCATTGCCAGCAGATAAGATACTGCCTTTTTCATGCTCTCCGCCTGTAAACAGTCCGCCGTCTGCTCTCCTTCTTCCTCTGCCGCGACCCGGACACCAGGATCCTTGACTGCCAGTTCCTGTCTGAATGCCTCTTCCATACTGCGGAGAATCTCCAGACTCTTTTCTTTCTCTTCTTCTCTTATCATAATGCGGGCATCAGTCTGCCTCGGGATGGCATTGTCCGCAAGTCCGCCTTCCATGCTGAGCAAAGAGAATGAAGTTTCCCGAACGAGTGCATCCAGCACACGTCCCATCAGACAATTGGAGTTACCGCCTTCTTTGATGATCTCCGCACCGGAATGGCCGCCCTGTAATCCCGTTACCTGTATGTGCAGCACGCTTCCGCTTCTTTTTTCCCAACCAACAGGCAGCTTGCAGTCCGCCCTCAGGCCGCCCGCACAGCTCGTCAGCAGAACGCCCTCTTCCTCGTTATCCAGATTCAGCATTCTGCGTCCCTTCAACATGGATAGATCGATTTCTCTTGCGCCGTCCATGCCGACCTCTTCCCCTACGGTCAGAACGGCCTCCAGCCGTGGATGCGGAATCTCTTTGGAATCCAGCAGCGCCAGTATATAAGCGACCGCAATTCCATCATCGCCGCCGAGGCTTGTTCCCTTTGCAGAAATGAAATCACCGTCCACGGTAAGGCGCAGCGGTTCTTTTTGCATATCGATATCGCAGTCCGGCGCCTTAACGGCTACCATATCCATATGTCCCTGTAATATGAGCGTCTCTTCCGACTCTTTTCCGGGAGCTGCCTCTTTGACAATGATAATATTCTTCCATTCATCCTGTATACAAAAAAGTCCCCTCTCATCGGCAAACTTTTTCAGGTAATCGCTGATTGCCGCTTCATTACCGGAGCCATGCGGTATTTTACAGATTTCTTCAAAAAAGTGAAATACCGGTACCGGTTCCAATCCTTCTAATACACCCATTTTCCCATCTCCTTTTCCGCCAAGATCATGTCCAGATTATTTTCAAAAAATGGAGAACGGCATTCGGCCATTCTCCATTTGTATCTTTCAACCTATTTGAGATTTGCTTTTGCAAGCTCTGCCAATGTCTTGAAACCGTCTGCATCATTGACTGCCATCTCGGACAGCATCTTTCTGTTGATTTCCACACCGGCATTTTTCAGTCCATACATGAATTTGCTGTAAGAAAGACCGTTCATTCTTGCTGCCGCGTTAATACGCGCAATCCACAGTCTTCTGAACTGACGCTTTCTTTCTTTTCTTCCCGCATAAGAGGATGTCAATGCTCTCATTACGGACTGCTTTGCTACTCTGTACTGTTTTGATCTTGCACCTCTATAACCTTTTGCGAGTTTTAAAACTCTGTTGTGCTTTTTTCTAGCGTTCATACCGCCTTTAATTCTTGCCATGTCTTTTTTCCTCCTTCAAAAACATATCTATAAACCGAAATTTATAAATACGGTAAAATTTTTTTCATATTCTTAACATTGGTTGTATCTGTCATAGCAGGC
>CAMWXB010000053.1 GCA_947178125.1 uncultured Lachnospiraceae bacterium
CATACGCTGCCCAGTCAGGAAGCTGAACTGTTACAAACTCTATTTTAGTTCTTGTGGAGAGTGTTGTCAATTTATATGTTATGTGATATGATTTCATAATGTAATTGCTCCAAATATAAATGTGAAAAGGAGTAAAGACCGGAAAAAGACTGCATGAAATTCGGGGATAGATGCGATGTACCGGGTAGAAGACAAGTACCTTTGTAATGATATAGATCTCTTTTTGCTTCAGGCAAGGATTGCAGCGATATCGAAGCGTTCGGAACATCGGATATTGGTTTTGATATTCCCAGAGAACAGAATGCCGTTCTGGAGGTCAAATACGACGAATTTCTGCCGGGATTTGCCGTGGGGTTACTGGAACTGGGAAATATGAAGCAGACTTCTTTTTCGAAATACAGGCTTTGCCGGGAAATCTATATGGAAGGAGATTAGGTACATGTCAGTAAAAGATGTTATTAAGAGCAGTATATATGAAAGTCTGGGGGGCAGTACGGGATTATCTTTCTATAGTATTGCGCTTATCCTGTTTATGGCATGTCTGATTGGAATCTATATTTTTATAATCTATAAGACCACCAGTAAAGCAGCTTTTTATTCCCGCGATCTGAACGTTACGCTGGCGGGACTGGCGGTTGTTGTTGCGGCTATCATGATCGCCATGCAGTCCAATCTGCTCGTATCCCTTGGTATGGTCGGGGCATTGTCCATTGTCCGTTTCCGGAATGCGGTAAAAAATCCGCTCGATCTGCTGTATCTGTTCTGGTCCATCAGCGCGGGTATCATTTGTGGTGTCGGGCTGTATCTTCTGGCCGTTATTTTCTGCATCGTTATGACCGTGCTGCTCATGCTCCTCGAAAAGGTTCCCAATGCAAAAGCGTCCGCGCTCTTAGTCCTGAAATCTTCTTCGAAAGAGGTTGACTGGGAGAATGTCAGGAGTATTATCGGAAAGCACAGCAAATACTGGAAAGAAAAATCCCGCAGCATCAAGAACGAGGATACGGAAGTCATTATTGAACTGAAAACATCCGAAGAAGAAACGATATTAAAGGAACTGACAGACCTGAACTGTTTCCGCCAGCTGAATTACCTTTCGCATGATGGGGAGTTCCGGGTCTGAAAGAAAAAATAATTGAGAATTTATAAGGAGAAAAACGGGAGATGAAAAAAATAGGGAAAGCAGCCTGCGCACTGGTGTGCGCAGCATTTTTGTGCGCCTGTGCCGCAGGACAGGAGGGAACGGCAGATAGGAATGGTGCAGATAGGGAAAAGACGGATGGTACTGTGAATGTACCGGAAGAAACGGCAGTCCCGGATGAAGGAAGAACAGACAATACACAGCAGAAAGTGACTTCTGATGACGGGCAGGATACTTCGTCAGCCGCTCGAATGCAGGGATTGATGCAGGGAGATTTGGGCGGTATCGGCGCTGGAATTTTGGCTTATGCGCTGCCTGAACAGGATGGTGAAGATTATAAGTTATGCTTTTTTGAGGAAGACGGCCAGGTATCGGATTTCTGGATGTCTATGTCGAAGGCGGATTATTATCCCCTGGAAATGGCGGACTATATTTTCCCGGATGTGCGGGAAAACAATGTTTCAATCGGTAAATTCATTGAAATCTATTTTTTTGATACTGTAACGATAGATGAAGATGGCACATCGGGGCTGGCCGTCGTGGCGTCCTATGATGTGAATGGCGAAACGTGTTATGATACACGGATTTACAGATGGAATGGAACCGGATACAGCACAGAGGAACAGATGATGCAGGAGTTTAATGAGCAATACAGTAATACACAGGACTATCCGGTGGAAGCGCTGTATTATTTGTCATCGGAAACAGCCTCGTAGAGCATGATGCGGCCCCTTTGAAAAAAGTTATCATAATACGATATTATATGGAGACAGTCAATCCCAATTTTGAAAAATCTTAAAAAAATCATAAAGAACTCATAAGAATCGGAAAGAAGGCAGGAAACAGCCTTCTTTTTTTGTTGTCTGCAGAAAAAAGCAAAAGAGACCGAAAGACCGCAGATATGGGAAATCGTAGTTATCATAATATCGTATTATGATTACAGGAAGGCCGGACTTTCAAAAAGAACAGGAGGAATTGACAATGGAAGGAAATGAAGTGAATAATGACGTATTGGTGGAACTTACGAACAAAACTTTGGAGGCTGCCGATATCAGCAAACTGAATCTGAACAAGGTATCCGATGTGGAAATTACCGAAACAGAAAAATTACCGATTATCACACTCGAATATGCGGGTGGTCTGAGAGATATTTCTCATAATATGGCGTTTGCGCCCGTTCCGGACTCTTTGGCGACGAAGCGTGCCATTCTGGATATTCTGGGACAGATCGACCTCCAGCAGCTTTGTGTGAATTTAGAAGCAACGTCTACGTTGATGGACATTGCCTATAATGCCTGCAATGGTATCGTGGGGGCCCATCAGAAACTGTATGAACTGCGGACCGATGTTTATCAGGCGACCGTGCGGTCCGTAAAGCTCGCGGACGAGTTTTCTTCCGTATCAGAAAATATCCTGAGCGCTCTGGTTAAAGTCTATAAGCTCATTGCTTCCGGAAATGCCATGAAACTCCGTCAGGTGGGAACGTACCTTTCCAGAATATCCGGACTGGCAGAGGGAATGTCGGAAGCGGCTGCAAAGATGGCAAAGGACTTTGATGACCTCAGTGACCGTACTTTAAAACAGGGTTCGGAAGTTGTTGCCGTTGAAAACGAAAATATCAGGTTAAAAGAGGATATGGAAAAGCAGCTTCAGGAATTTAAAGCGAAATTAGATGCCTTTAACGCGTCTAAAAAAGAGATTGAACACCAGATTGAGGAAGCGCAGACGCTTTATACCAAGTATGACGACGAGGCAAGGAGACTGAATAAGAAAGCCGATGCCATGGAAATCGCGGGAATGGTCATAGGCGGCATTGGCTCGATTGTTGGTTCTGTCGGCACGGCGCTTTCCGGATTCGCAGGTTCCGCGGCGGCAGCGGCCGGCGGCGCCGGTGAGGAGGCCGGCGGGGATGCGTCCGAAGAAGCTGAAAAAGCGGAGGAAAAACTGCCGGAACTGGAACAGAGCGAGGACGTGAAAAAACATCAGGCGAGGCTTGGCAGCAATAAGGCCGAACTGAAAACAATCGAGGTAAGGCTGGAGCAGTATGAGCAGAAGATTGAAGCGCTGGAAAAGGAAAAAGATGCAAAAGAAGATTCGGAAAAAGAATCAGGAGCAGAATCAGAGGGAAAAGGGGCTTCTGCGAAAAAACGCGCAAACGAAGAAATTGATAAGGAAATAGAAGATATCAAGGAAAAACGCAGTATAGACAGTAAGAGGAAGGCGGAACTGACCAGACAGATTTCGGATGACGACGCTTATCTGAAAGGAAAAATGGCGTCGCAGATGGGGATGTCAGTAGAAAGCGCAAGCAGGAAGTTTGGGGAAAAGTTTGACAATTGCAGCGCCAATGCAAGAAGCGCGGCGATTGCAAAAGAAAAACTGGCGGAAGAAATCCTCAAATTAAAATTTGAACTTCAGAAAAAAAATGCTGAGAATGAAGCGATGATTGCGGAGTTTACCAGAAGGATCAAAAATATGAATTTAGATGCCGTTGATCTTTCCGTGGCGATCACATCCCTGCAGCTTGCCGTTACCTGTCTGTCAACAGTCGGTTCTATTCTTGCAAACGTATCCGTATTCTGGAGCCGGGTAGAGCTGTCCCTGAAAAATCTTGCAGGAGATGTGACATTGGAAGCGCTGCAGAAAACGTTGCAGGATCCGGAGACCAGTCCGGAAGAATTGGCAGATTATGCCAAAACAGACGATGACTTCCTTAGGGACTGGTATATCATGGAAAGCAAATGGCTGGCTCTGCAGATTGTCTGTGAAGCATATAACAGGTCATGCGAAAATGCCAAAGACCGGTTGGACATCTCGCTCAGGCGGGCGGAAACGGAAGGGTTGGAGCATTGGAAGCTGGCACAGACCATGGCGGCGGAGATGGAAGAAAAACTGAAGATCAATTTACGGTCGTCCGAAAGCAAGACCGCAGATTTTAAAAAGAAGATCGAGATTATGGAAAAATCGAGGGAAGGCGCTTACAGGGATTTACTCGGAGAGAAAGAAGAAGGAAAAGAGAAGGATTCATAATTTGAAAAAGGGAGAAAGTGCCTTATGAAAATGGAAGATTTTATGATAAGAGCCAATACCCTGAAAGGTTTTCTGAACACAGATTCCGGAACTTTTTTAAAAATGGGGATTGCGGTAAATTGTCTTGATGCAGCAACCGGCAGGAGAGCGCGCATCCAAATGTCGATGGATGAAAAATATCAGGAAATCGATGCGGTGTCGGCGCAATGCAGTGAGCTGATAACAAAATACGAGCAGGTATCCGCTGTCATATCCGGGGAAGGTTCGCTGAAAGCGGGCGAAAAGGCAAAGATTGAAAACCGGATAAAAGAAAATGACAGGAAATGCGGCGATATCCGGGGGAAGCTGGAGAGTCTTGTTAAGGAAACAGCGTTTTTTATCCGGAAAAAAGAGGATTATGAGCGCAATACAGACAGACTGAAAGCAAAGGCGCGTGAAATCGAAGCGCGAAAGAAAAGCGGCAACAATTATATTCCCTTTTATGGGATTAAGTATGCGGTCGATACCTTAAATATGTATAACGATTATAAGCGGGAAGTGAGTCAGAATGGCGTTTTAAAAAGCTGGCTGGATAAAAATGCAGCGGCATACGACAGCCAGAAGTCACAGGAGAAGGATTTTCGGAACCGGCTTGAAGAACTGACAATGGAGACGGAAAAGCTTTGGAAAAGTTTTGGAGATGTCGGCGAACTGCTGCAGATTCTCAGCTGCATGATTGCGTCGCTTGGTGATTTTATTACGGCTGTGAGTAAAATCAAGACCGCTTTGAAAAGCACTTTTTTCGAAGATGTCAATGAAGCACAGACAGCAGTCGATAAGTCGCTTGCTAAGATTCAGAGTTATCATGATATTTTCCGGCAGAAATTGGCGGAGCTTTCCGGCAGGCTGAAAAAGGATAACTATGACAAGATTGTGGAACTGATCGAAGCCACATAAGAAAGGTTTGAAAGAAAAACGTTTCAACGATTGCATTTGTGAGTCTGCCAAAGCAGACAGATGGGGGTAAAAATGAAAGTTTATGAGGTATTGACTGCAATGGAAAACATGCAGGAAACCGCGGGAATGCCGGCGTCAAACAGTTTTGCCGGGGAAGGTCTGCAGGCGGAGAAAATAGAGGAACTGCGCAGAAAATTATGGGATATCCGTCAAAGCATCACAACACCGGAGATAGAAGAGATGAAAAACCTGATGCACAAAAAGGCGGAGGTTATGGACCGGGCGGAGATTCTGGCCAGGAAACTGAAAGACTATGAAGAAGCGGATAACGAACGGATTGCCTGTCAGGCCGGTCTGTCCAGGATACAGAATACGATTGATGAGCGCAGCAGTGCCGGTGAAAGATATGAAGCCTTTTCGGGTATAGCGTTTATCGAGAAAACCGGGGCATTGATCGAACAATGCGGGAAAGAGAGAGTCCGGCTCAATCAATTGAATGAACAGCTGAATAACGGCCGGGCGGCGTATCATAAGAGCCGGGCAGAATATTTTTCCTTATTGGAACTGGGAGAGCGGCTGAAGGAAAAGATAGACAATCTGCAGCATGTGGATGCGGAAAAAGCGGATACGGCATTGACACTCGATCATATGATCAATATGCTGCAGAAGCTGGCGGAAAATATTGCATCCGCAGGTTCGGATATGAAGGACTTTTCCATTAAGGTGACAGATACATTGCAGATATTCAGACAATTTGTTTCCATGTTAGAGGTGAAATTGGAGGATTATACGCCGGTTCTGCCGGAGAAATTCCGGAGAGAGATTGGAGAAATATTAAAATAAAAAGCAGAGAAAGGCTGGATTATGTTTATGGGAAAAGTATATTGCATCATCAAAAGAAACGGTAATTTTTATTTTCCGGTCAAGTCGAAAGCAGGTCCTTATCAGAATGAAGACGGAAGTCTGAAGGTGGGGTATCTGGCAGGTATGCCGAACTTTTTTGGCGGAACTGTCAACAGAAGAAATAAATTTCGGGCACTATGGGCGGAAGTGCTGGAGGAATCGCAGGATAAGATTTCGATAGGATTATACGGCTCCGAAGATGAGAACGAACAGAATTGTAAAATCGAAAGCGCGTGTCAGGTGGAACTGTTCCAGACATCCTTCCAGAGCCGGAGAGGCCGCATAGATTATGACTTCTATCTTTTTGATGGAGACTGTTATGCAGGGATGGTGACAGGGGAAATGACGATTGCGGATTTCGGGGCAGCGAACAGACTGGCGCTCGCGACAGACGCTGTGGCGCCGAATGAAAAGCCGGAGCGCAGGGAAATGGCCTGTATCCTGAAAATTCCCGAAAACCGACTGCCTGATAATATAGACGGTTTTCTGGATTTATGTATTGAGATGGGCGGGGATTTCCTGTTGGATAAGGGCAGCATTACTTCGCACCGGGATTGGAATGATGAAGGAACCCGGAATGCGTTTGAAGAATTTTGCAGAAGATATGGGCATAGACGAATTTCTGCCACATGAAAGATGTGAGAATGATAAGGCCGCAGTAGTTCCAAACGATGGACTACTGCGGCCTTATCTGCCGTGCAGGTGTGTGTGTCCTGTGTACTGGCGAAAGTCAATCCTATATTGGAAAAATAAAAAATATATGATACAGTATTTAGGAAGAATGATATTTTTGTAGACTTATGTAAGGAGCATTGTTTTGAATTTTGTGATATCTGAAAAAGGGTCAAGGGAAATCAACGAAGATTCTTTTTGTATTTCCGAGAGCGGAAATACAAAAATCTATATGGCTGCCGACGGATGCGGCGGACATTCATCGGGAGAGATCGCCTCAAAGCTGGCAACCGAGATTCTTTTAGAATTGTTTCTCGATTGTGACGATTCGGCAGATTCAATCCGTGAGGCGGTCAACCTGTGTAACCGGCAGATACTCGAAAAGCAAAACGAATATCCCGGAATGCGAACGACGATTGTCGGGCTTTTGAAATTAAAGGATAAGTTTTGGGCGTTCAATGTGGGCGACAGCAGACTATATCAGGTTCGGGACGGAAAAATTGTTTTTCAGACAGATGACCATTCCGTACCATATATATTATATAAGGCAGATATCATAGAGCGGAATGAAATTAATACGCACGAGGACAGGAATAAATTATTAGAAGCGCTCGGTAATAAAGATAAAGTTAAGGTAAACGTTTATGAGTTAGATGTTAAATGTGACGATGTCTTTGTAATCGCGACGGATGGTTTTTGGGAGCATTTTTATGATAATGATTTCAGTAATTGTGTGAGGAATCATGAAAATGCCTGGCTTTGTGAGAAAAAACAGGCAATCGGTATGGCAGATGATCCTGAGCAGGATAATTATACCGCTGTTATAGTGGGAGGGATATATGAGTAAGACGGAAGCATGGACGGATATCGTGACCGACAAATTGGCGATCGTTCTATTTGTTCCATCTAAACGGCAAATGGAAGAGTTTGTTCTAAAAGAAGATAATTTGATAGGACGGATGTCATCAAACGGAAATCCGGATATTCCGATCGACTCGCCGGTAGTATCACGCAGACACGGACATATATATAAACAGGATGATTATTTCTTTTATGAAGATTTATCCAGCACGAATGGCACTTATATCAACGGAACCCTGTATGGCAGAGAATCGAAAACGGGGAAGTACAAAAATCTTCTTAAAATAGGGGACGTTCTTAGAATCGACCACTGTGATCTGGATAGTCCGCATCCTGACGCATCCATTCTTGTTGCTGTTCATTTTACCGGAAATAAGCTGGACAACAGGTATGTTACGCTTGAAACTTGCGGTTCGATCATCGTCGGACGCAATGCCGGAGACATTCAGTTGGATAACCGTGCTATTTCAGAGAGACATGCGGTTTTTATGAAGAATGAAGATGGCCGGTGGCTGGTCGATGATTACGACAGTACGAACGGGGTATTTATAAATAACAGCAGGATCAATGACCGGACTTTGCTGAAGCCATTAGATGTCATTCGGATTGCAGATTATGTTTTTATTTATACGGGTGATAAACTTCATTATTTCTGCAGTGAAAGAACGGGGAGACAGCTTATCATAAAAATCGAAGAAAGAAGCGTCCGCAGGCTGTTGAAAAAGCAGATACTGCTCCAGGATATCAATTTAAGTATCAGCGAGGGTGAAATGGTCATGATTCTCGGCGGTTCCGGCGCAGGCAAGACGACTTTTGTGAATGCGGTATTGGGTTATGAGAAAGCAAGAGGCAGCATTGAACACGATAATATAGATATTTATAAGGAGTACGGTAAAGTGCGGAGCAATATGGGATTTGTTCCGCAGCAGGACCTGCTCCGGCTGGAGGATACCGTTTATGCAACGCTTTCGAACGCTGCGGAAATGAAACTGGATTCCAGAACAACGAAACAGGAGCGTGAGCGCCGCATTGACCATGTACTGAACAGCCTTGGTCTTGCCCGGGAACGGGATAGTCTTGTTAAGAAATTAAGCGGCGGACAGAGAAAACGTTTGAGCATAGCAGTTGAGCTGATATCGGATCCCGGTCTGTTCTTTTTGGATGAGCCGGATTCCGGCCTTGACGGGATCATGGCCAGAAGTTTAATGGAACAGTTAAGGGCGGTCGCAAATGAAGGAAAGATCGTTATGGTAATAACGCATGCGCCCGACCGGGTGAGCGGCCTTTTTGATAAAGTGGTAGTTCTTGCCAAGGGAGAAAAAGACAATATAGGGCATTTGGCCTTTTTTGGCTCTGTGCCGGAGACATTGGCCTTTTTTGGAACAACATCGCTGGAAGGCGTTATTAAGAAAATCAATCGTGTTGATGAGAATGGTGATGGGCTGTCGGATTACTATATAGAAAAGTACGCAGAGTTTCAGAAGGGGAATGTTTAAATGCGGGACAGATTAAAACAGATAAAGATATATTTTATTAAATTTATGAGGCTTTTTGTAAAAACGGGCGGGTGGAAAGCATTTATCTTTGGCGGTATCATTTCTTTCCTGATCGTAATCGTCGTCGGCGATAAAATGTTCGTTTACGGCCTTGATACAAGTTCCGGCTGTTTTGCCATGATATCTGCCTGCATATGGATTGGCATCTTCAATTCGATTCAGGTCATCTGTAAAGAGCGGGATATCATAAAAAGAGAACACCGGTCGGGAATGCACATTTCGTCCTATATACTGGCCCGCGCCGCCTATGAGTTTATCATTTGTCTGGTTCAGGCAGCGATCATGCTTGTGACCTGCTATCTTTCTTTTGAATTTCCGGAAGAAGGACTGGTTACCGGAAATATCATAGCGGATGTGTTCATTACGTTTTTTCTTATGTTGTTAAGTGCGGATTATTTAGGGATGGCGGTTTCCAGCATCGTAAAATCTACGACAACGGCAATGACCGTAATGCCTTTTCTTCTGATCGTTCAACTGGTTTTCTCGGGTGTTTTGTTTGAACTCAAAGATTATCTTGAACTGACTGCAAAAGTTACTCTGAGCAAATGGGGAATGGAAGCATTGGGTTCCATTGTCGATATGGACAGCCTGCCCTATAATGAGATAGGATGGCAGATCGTTCCAAGAGATGTCTATGCTTTTGAAAGCGGGCATGTTATGACAGCATGGGGGATTATTATCGGATTTGCTCTGCTGTATTTGATCATTGGCATCGTCAGTTTGGAATTTGTAGATAAAGATAAACGCTGAGCAGATATCAGGATAACTGTTGGGCAGATGAGAGGGGATATATTTATGAATAATGATGAAAAAACAGTTTATTTAAATAATGGCAATGTGGATAAACAGGTAAAAAACGAGGAAGAAACAACATATATAGGCAAGAATAATGCAATTCGCGGTGAAGGCACCGTATATGTGGGCGGCTTGACCGGAAAAGAAACAGTCAAAGTAACCCAAATGCAGGAAGGTGAATTATCCAAAACAGAAACCGGGCAAAAGGATACGGATGATGGCGGTATCAGTGCATTGTATTATCTGCCTGTAAATACCATGCTTCAAAAGCGGTATCGTATTCATTCCGTGCTCGGTGAAGGCGGATTCGGAATTACATATTCCGGTTGGGACGTTACATTGAATATTCCGGTAGCGATTAAAGAATACTATCCGTCGGGTCTGGTAACACGAAATGCAACACTCGGAAAGACAACACAGGTTGTACCGGTATCGCCTGCCAAATACGGAATGCAGTTTAGAGACGGCATTGACAGGGTTTTGGATGAAGCACGAAGAATGGCAAAATTCAGAAATATTCAGGGAATTGTAGGAATTTATGATTTCTTTGAAGCCAATTCTACGGCATATATTGTAATGGAGTACATTGATGGATGTACACTTGATGTATTTTACGAACAAAATCGCATGGATAATATAACATTATTCAATATGCTTGTTCCTGTAATGGATGCAATACAATTGCTGCATAATGAAGGAATCATCCATCGCGATATAAGCCCGGACAATATTATGGTAGATCATGAGGGTAATTTTAAGCTGCTTGATTTCGGTGCCGCCCGCGGATATTCGGAGGAAAGTTTAACGACAATGTCAGTAATCCTTAAGAAGAGTTATGCGCCGGAAGAGCAGTTTCGAAGTAAAGGGATACAGGGGCCATGGACGGATGTTTATGCGTTGGGCGCTACTATTTATGAATTGATCGCAGGACAGACTCCGCCGATGAGTATAGACCGGCTTGCTGAAGACGAGATCGTTGATATCCGGGAATTAGCCCCTTCTTTGACGAAAGGGCAGTCGGAAGCGATTATGACTGCATTGGCCGTTCGGGGGAAAGACCGCTGGCAGTCAGTTGACGAGTTTAAAAATGCTTTATTACATTCGAAGGAAGCGGTATCTGTGAAAAGAGCTGAAACGCTTCTGTCAAATGAAAACAAGGAAACGAAGAAGTCCGATTATAAAAAAGATGACATAAAGTTTAAGTTAAGCAATGTATTCCGAAGGAAATCAGCAAAATATATAGGAATCGGAGGAGTGTTGGCAGTCTGCGCTCTTTTGATCGGTTTGTTGGTTAGTCATAAGAGCAGCAAAGAGGCAGGGTTTTTAGGTGTAATAGTAGCAGACATACCATTTGATGTAACACAGCAATATGATATAGCAGAAGGTGTCTATATTAATGGGGTTTATGCAGATACTCCAGCAGCAGAAAGCAATATTGCAGCCGGAGACATCATTACTGCATTGGATTCGACGGATATAACCTCTTATGATGTTTTTAGTAAGCTCATGGGTGATTATCATGAAGGTGATAAAGTGAAGATCACATTTCTTCATTTAGAGCAGGGGGAATATAAGGAAGAAACAAGAGAAATTAAACTTGAGAACAAAAATGAGCGGCCCCAGGTCAACGTATTAGTAAGCTATATTGATAACGCACCAGATCATACTGTTGAAAGTGATTTTGAGGATTTGGATATCGAATTCAGGGGAGCCGAGCAAACAGTAAGTGAATATTTAGATATTTATTTAGCCATCAATAATCCTAATCCGGATACAAGAGCAGTTCACTTCAAGCAGTTAGTGATCAATGGGGTAAGACTGGATAACGGTCGAAATATTGGAGAGATAAAAGGCGAATCAGAAATGGTTGTTCAAATAGTAGTAGGATATTCTTCTCTTTTGGATAGTCAAATTGGTGATGAGATGCACGAGTTGTTTGTTCAATATGAATACAATGATGAGGAAGGTTATATAAGAGAGTGTACTGACGCTGGTTTTGTATTTCATCTTGGAGATAGCGAGGTTATCAGAGATGATGAATAAAATTTAGAAGAGGATGTTTCTGATAAGGAATCAAATGAAGGAACAGAAATGCCCTGCTTTGTAAAAATGACGTAACTGGTTCAGAAAGGACAAGGACACTGGAAAATATGTATTTCAAATTATTGTGGAGCGAATTTTCGGCACTTCCGGAGGTGGAAGCCATTGCGCTTGGCGGCTCAAGAGCCGGTGCGGATTATGACGAAAAATCCGATTATGATCTCTACATTTATTGTACCGGCATACCGGAAGAATGCGTTCGAAAGTCAATTCTGGAAAAATGCTGCCGGTATATGGAGATTGGAAATTCTTTTTGGGAACTGGAAGATGACTGTACGCTGAAAGACGGCGTAGACATTGATATTCTGTATCGGAATCTCGAAGATTTTTCACGGATGATTCATGCGGTCGTCGAGGAACACACTGCGTACAATGGTTATACGACCTGTATGTGGCACAATCTTCTGCACAGCCGGATTCTTTATGACAGGAACGGAAAGCTGGCAGATTTGCAGAACAGATATCGGGTTCCTTATCCGGATGAACTGCGGGAGAATATTATTCGTAAGAATCTGCGCCTGCTGACCGGGAATTTACCTTCCTATGATTCTCAGATCAGAAAGGCGGCTGCACGCGGGGACATGGTAAGCGTAAATCACAGGACTGCGGCTTTTCTGGAATCCTATTTCGATATTCTTTTTGCATGGAACAGACTGACGCATCCGGGCGAGAAAAGGATGCTCCAGTATGCAATAGAACAAGCGGAAGCGCTTCCGGCAGATTTTGAGAAAAACCTTGATTGCCTGTTCCAAAATCTGTTTACGGATGCCGATACCGCTTTAAAGACGATTGCGGCAATGGTTTCTGCGCTGGAGGATATCGTAGAGGAGAGTATCTGATTTCGGAACAGCTGCCTGCGCCGGCAGGCGCGAAAGGCACGTAGAGTGAGGCGAAGCGTATATGAGACAAGGAATAAGCAAAGCAGTACTTTTTTTAATGATTATTTTTCTTACCGGCTGCGGCAGGGAAGAAATTGTGATGGAAACTGTTTCTACAGAGGAAGAAGGCGAAGAGGATATCCCGGAAGATGCCCCGGAGGAAGCAGAAGTACAATATCCTCTGATTGCGGCACTGCCCGATGCAAAGCGGATTGATTTCGTGATCGTTTCAGAAGAAAAGTATTGTATATTTGATGGGGAAAAGTATGGGTTTGTTGCAGAAGACGGAGAAGAAATCGCGCCCTGTATTTATGATGTCGCATACCCGTTCAGCGAAGGATTGGCATGTGTGTGCAGAGACGGTAAATACGGGTATATTGATTTGGAAGGAGAAATCGCAATTCCCTTTGACTTTGACCGGGCGGCGCCTTTTGCGGAAGGACTTGCTTATTTTTCGATAGGCGATACCTATGGTTTTATGGATAAAACAGGGACGCAGGTTCTTTCTTTTGCATGTGACAGTGTCAGTTCTTTTCAGGAAGAGCTGGCCTTTTTTTCCATTGATGGGCGCTATGGATATATTGATCAGAGTGGTCAGATTGCATTGGAGCCAATCTTTGATGATGCAGGATATTTTAAAGAAGGATTGGCGAAGGTTATGAAAGATGGCAGATATGGTATTATAAACCGGGATGGAACTTTTATTGTAGAGCCGGAATATGATTCGATTGCATTAGACGGTTCATTTATCATCGCACAGTCCGAAGGGAATTATACCTGCTTTGACAGAACGGGGAATATCCTGCTTGAGCAGTCCGACTATATTTCGCCGGTAGGCGGGGAATATGCCTATTTTACGAGAGAAGGAAAAGAGGGGCTGATCGATGAAGAGGGAAACTTGCTCATAGAGCCTCTATATGACTGGATATCCTTACAGACATCGGAGCGGAATCTTGCGATTGTACAAGAGGAAAATTTATACGGTGTTGTGGACCTGCAGGGAGAAGTCAGGATACCTGCTGCGTACAGCCAAATTACTTATGACAGTTATGTGGACAGTACAGCAGGCGGAATGTTTCTTCTCACAGATGCGGATGGAAACACGGAAAGTGTGGATGCGGCTGATTTTTCCGAAAAAATACTCTGTAGTTATGACAGTATTAACTGGATAAGTCGGGACAGGGCAGTTGTCAGTCAGGACGGACTTAGCGGAATCATTGACAGAGAAGGAAATCTGATCGAGTCGATTGAATATGATATCATTCGCTTTTTTACAGACGGCGCTGTCTGGATGAAGAAAGGTAGTGAGAGCTGGTTTTATAGAAGCAGCGGGGAATTGGCAGAAGGCAGATTTGATTATGATAATATTTTGCAGCGGGGGAACTGCTATCAGACAGAAAAAGATGGTAAATACGGGTTTTTGAATGGACAGGGGGAGAAAGTAATTGCTCCGGTTTATGACTATATTTCAGATTATAAAATTTGTGGATGTTTTTCTAACGTCTATGTTTCAACGAATTATAGCGGCGATATTCGGGATTCTGTCATAAAAACGGGGGAGCCGGTGCAGACAGATGATTTATCCGAGGCGCTTTTACAAAATGAGATAACGCCAAGAATCGGAATGTATCAGGAGTTTACGCAGAGCGGCAGCATAAGCTATGAGGATATGAGACCAGACGTTCACACGATAAAGCAGGAGGCGTTAAGAAGATATAAAAAGACGTATAAATTATATGATCTGAACCATTCGGGAAAACCGATCCTGTATTTTAAGGCAGAGCCTTATGAATACAATAATTTTCCGGAGTCCTACAGCGGTTTTTATGCAATTATGGACAATCAGCTCGTGGAATTGTTTACAGGGAATGAGTGCGGCGGTTCCTGGCGGGGCGATCGTGTCTGCCTCTGGTATGATAAAGAGACGTCCCGGGTACTGCCTGGAACGATTGGAGTAAATGGAGGATTCGGAGGATATTCTTATCATAGAGCCGTATATGACTGGAAAGATGGAGAAATGACAAGCATTGCATCCTTTGGGTGGATGACCCAGCCGATTTCATATTACAGCGAGGAAGAACTTGAACATGCGGAGCTGGTCTATGGACAGGAGGGGATACCTTATACAAAAGAGATGATCGAACAGGCGGAACAGGAAGAGATTGTGCAGGTGTATTCTGTGAATGGCGTGCAGACTACGATAGAAGCGTATCAGGAGATGGAGGACAGGTATTGGGTGCTTTTTGAATAGAGTTGGAGTATGAAATTTTTGACGAAAAAGGAGATTGGAATAAGATGAGAAAAACAAAACGATTTGCTGTAATGTTACTGATGATGGCTTTTTTTCTGGGAGGGTGCAAAAAGGAGGAAGAAATTGACAGGCCGGAAAGTTCCAGCGATTCTTCTGAGGATGCGGGGAATACCGGAAGCGTTGCGGACACGGATGGACAGAATAGCGGAAGCATTGCGGACATGAGTGAACAGAATACCGAAAGCATTGTGGATACGGATAATCAGAATACCGAATATGACAGAAACGAAGAAATATATCTTGAAGAGACTCCTGGTTCTGAGGAAAATATTTTACAGTCGGTTATGATAGAAAGTGAAAAGACAAACAATGGAGATATTGTGGTATTTATTACCAACAATAATCCTTATTCCATACCAGACCTGGACGTGCAGGCAGTATTTTACAAAGATGGAAATATAATTGATACAGATACGGATGGACATGATGTTCTTGTTCCGGAAAACACGGTTGTTTCAAAATTAGACTCGCCGGATGATTATGATGATTATGAAGTAAAAGTGACTGTGAACTGGGATTATGCGCCATCATATAGAAACTGGATATATAATCTTAATGTAAATTCGAATGTTGGAGAGGATGGAATTATTATTCAGTTTGAAAATGCAGGAAATATAGACATAGACGAACTGGAATACATCGTTGTTTTTTACAATGATAATGCTGTTTCGGATACTTCACATCCGAAAGATATCAGAGATGTGAAAGCGGGAAGTGTAGTCATAGAAAAAGTATCTGCATATAAAATCGAGTTTGATGGATACGAAATCTATATTAATCAGGCGCATACGTTTTTTGATTCGGATGGAGAAGTTATAAAAGATACAATTCCGGAAAATATAGGAAAAGGTTTTATGTATCCGGCCAGCGAAGAATAGCATTGAGCAGTTGGGACATGGTGGAACTGCAAGTTAAGAAAGTCTCGTTTATTTCGGTTGCCTGTGCTAGTATGTAATTGTTGAGTAACAAGTCGTTGAATCAGAAGGAAAGGGAGGGGTTACCATGCAGAAAAATATATCATCTAAGAACAGAATCATGAAACTGACAATCCAGATACGGCATCATAAACCGGGATGGAATTTTTATCGTAGAGCCGGAATATGATTTGATTGCAATAGGCGGTTCGTTTATCATCGCACAGTCCGAAGGGAATTATACCTGTTTTGACAGAGCGGGGAAGGTTCTGCTTGAGCAGTCCGACTATATTTCGCCGGCAGGCGGGGAATATGCTTATTTTACGAGAGAAGGGAAAGAGGGAATGATATGCAGCATTTTGTCAATGAGTACGAATACACGTCGGATATCCTCGAAGAAAGCGTAGGGGCATGGTGGGAGTGCAAGTTTAAGGCCGGATACCGTTCCATGTTGGTTGTGTTCATTCTGATTGCAGTGTTGTCAATCGTCTTGAAACGGCCTGTCCTTTTGCTGGTTGAATTCGCCCCTTTTTTTGTCATTATGTTACTCAAACTCAAGAAAAAGAAAGCGATTCAAATAGAACAAGAACGAGTCGATATCCTGTTTCATAGTTCGGCTTTATCCTATTGCGTGGAGATTGGCGAAGATATTTCTGTTACTTCTTCAAAGGGAAATAACCGCATTCAATTTTCGGATGTTGAAAAATATATTGAAACCAAGAATCTGATTATTCTTTTCGTAAAAGGTAGTATGACGCTGGCTCTTGATAAAAAGGGATTTAGGGAGGGTACAAAAGAGGCCTTTATGTCTCTGCTGGCAGATATGATTAATTAAACTGTCAACTTCCAATTTGAAGAATTGTCAAGTGAGAGCAAATGCGAAAATGGTGTACTGAATGGATGGCAGGACGGACGATATTCAAGTTGAAAGCGTTATAGGGCAGCGGGAATTTTAGAGTTCTGTGGTTGGCGGATGGGAAGTCGTTGAGGCTTCCCCCCATAAAAATTATCTATAAAAATCAGCAAATGAAAGCCTTGTTTATTTCGGTTGCCTGTGCTAGTATGTAATTGTTGAGTAACAAAACGTTGAATCAGAAGGAAAGGGAGGGTTTACCATGCAGAAAAATATAATATCTAAGAACAGAATCATGAAACGGACAATCAAAGGTATGTCACTCTCCGCGTTTTGCAGATAGTTTTATTTTATTATGGCAAAAGAAAGTTTTTGTATAGACTTAATGATTTTTCTGGTATTTCCATAATAATGTACAGAAAATAGCAGGAGAAATCATGACACAGCACCTTTGGGGTGCTTTTTTTGCGCCCATTTTTACAGAGAAAAGGAAAGTAAAAAGTATGAAAATAATAAAAGGTATTTACGCCGAAGCGAAGATTTTCACAGATGATGTAGAAGATTACGCACAGGCACAGGTAAAAATGATATGCGACAACGAAACCGCAGAGGGCAGTACGGTCTGCATGATGCCGGATATCCATCCGGGCAAGATTGCGCCGATCGGTCTTTCCATGACGGTCACGGATAAGGTGGTCCCGCAGCTTTTAGGTGCGGATATCGGGTGCGGTATGATTTGTGTAAAACTGAATAAGAACAGTCTGGAGTTTCAGAAGTTAGACAGGGTAATCAGAGAAAACATACCGTCTGGCTTTGCCATCCGCAGGGAACCTCACTACATGGCGGAGGAATTTTCCTGCGAAGGGATTCGCTGTATCCGTCATATCAACAGACAGAAAGCGGAGAGAAACCTTGGAACACTTGGCGGCGGCAATCATTTCATAGAACTGGATAAAGCCGATGACGGCAGTTTGTATCTTGTGGTGCATACGGGAAGCAGGCACTTGGGGGAGGAAGTGGCGGAATACTATACAAAACTTGCCAATGGATGTCTGAAAGAACAGGGAAAAGAAGTTCCCTATTACCTGAGCTATCTGGAAGGAGAACACAAGGCGGCTTATCTGGAGGATGTGCGAATCATCCAGCAGTATGCCGAATGGAACCGGCAGATCATTGTCCGTGAAATCCTAAAAGGCATGAAGTGGAAGGCGGTGGAGCAGTTCTCGGTGGCGCACAACTATCTGGATGATTCCGGGATACTTCATAAAGGTTCTATTTCCGCAAGGAAGGAAGAGCGGGTGGTCATCCCGGCCAACATGAGAGACGGGATGATATTAGGCGTTGGAAAAGGCAATGCGGACTGGAATTATTCTGCGCCGCATGGTTCCGGCAGAAAGTTAAAACGTGAGGATGTGAAAAAGCAGCATACGGTATCGGAGTTCAAAAAGGAGATGAAAGGCATCTACAGCAGCTGTGTCGGGGCAGATACATTAGATGAAGCGCCTTTTGCGTATCGTTCCATAATGGAAATTGCAGAACAGATCAAAGATACGGTGGAAGTTACAGAGATATTGAAACCTGTCTATAATTTCAAGGCAGGAAGCAGAAAGTAGAGGAGAGAAAATTTATGATAGTACAGATCAGTGCGGGACAGGGGCCGTCCGAGTGTCAGATGGCGGTGGCGAAGCTGTTTGCGGCATTAAAAAAGGAATATGGGGATTTGGAAGTGATATCCGAGACAAAGGGTCATGAAAAGGGATGCTTGGACTCCATCCGTTTTCGGACGGCGCAGGATTTGAGCAGTCTCGAAGGGACAGTATTGTGAATATGTAAAAGTCCGTTCCGCCCAAATCATAAGCGGAAGAACTGGTATGTGGATGTGAGCATGCTTTCAGAACAGGGGGAAATTGCGTCAGAACAGGAATACCGTATTGAAAAATTCCACTGCGGCGGAAAAGGCGGCCAGAATGTGAATAAAGTAGAAACAGGCGTGCGGGTCATTCATATACCGACAGGTCTTGTGGCGCAGTCTACCGAGGAGCGGAGCCAGTTTCTAAATAAACAGCGTGCGATGGAGAAGCTGCGGGCGAAGCTCGCGGATTTGCAGAGAGAACAGAAGGCAAAACAGGTAAATGCCGCATGGAGGGAGCACACTCGGATTGTCAGGGGGAATCCGGTGCGGATTTATGAGGGCGAAAAGTTTGTTCTAAGAAAACAACAGTCCTGTTCCATTTGTCAAGTTGATATTGTATAATAAAGCCGGCAAAATTTAGAATTTAACGAGGTGAGGGAACAGGCATTAAAAAAAGCAATGTTTGAAATTGGCTGCCACACAATCAAAACTTTAGACCATATGTCACCCAATGGAAAAAAAATCAGTACAGATAGATTTTGAAAAATAATTTGTTCGGCGTTTTGAAAAATTACCGCATTATCCTGCGCAGATAGAATTGCAATCATTCGCATAGAAATTTAGACAATTCATCAAAATTGTCTAAAAATTTTAGCACTCACCTCTTGACAGTGCTAACAAAAAGCGATATTGTTATATTGCAACTAGAACAAAGAAGGAATGTGAGGAGGCAGGAGATTATGAATTTAACCAAATTTACGCAGAAATCAATGCAGGCCGTAGAGCAATGCGAGAAACTGGCATACGAATACGGCAATCAGGAAATTGAGCAGGAGCATCTTCTTTACAGCCTTTTGACGATAGAGGACAGCCTGATCCTGAAACTGATAGAGAAAATGGAAATCAACAAGGAATACTTCCTGAACCGTGTGGAGCAGGGGCTTCAGAAGCGCGTCAAAGTGCAGGGCGGACAGATTTATGTCGGTCAGGATTTGAACAAAGCGCTCGTGACAGCCGAGGATGAGGCGAAGCAGTTAGGCGACGAATATGTTTCTGTTGAACATCTTTTTCTTGCCATGCTGAAGCATCCGGGAAGAGAGATCAAAGAGATTTTCCGGGAATTTGGGATAACGAGGGAACGCTTTCTGCAGGCGCTTTCCACGGTGCGCGGGAACCAGCGCGTGACTTCCGACAATCCGGAAGCGACCTATGATACGTTGGAAAAATACGGTCAGGATCTGGTGGAACGGGCGCGGAACCAGAAGCTTGATCCTGTTATCGGGCGGGATAATGAGATTCGCAACGTGATCCGTATCCTTTCCAGAAAAACGAAGAACAATCCGGTCCTGATTGGGGAGCCGGGCGTCGGCAAGACCGCAGTTGTGGAAGGGCTGGCACAGCGGATTGTCCGCGGGGATGTGCCGGAAGGATTAAAGGATAAAAAGATTTTCGCATTGGATATGGGTGCGCTGGTGGCGGGCGCGAAATACCGGGGCGAGTTCGAGGAACGTCTGAAGGCGGTTCTGGATGATGTGAAGAACAGCGACGGACAGATCATTCTGTTTATCGATGAACTGCATACGATTGTCGGTGCTGGCAAGACGGACGGTGCGCTGGATGCCGGCAATATGCTCAAGCCCATGCTGGCGAGAGGGGAACTGCATTGCATCGGTGCAACCACTTTGGATGAGTACCGTCAGTATATTGAAAAAGATGCCGCGCTGGAGCGGCGTTTCCAGCCGGTGCTGGTAGAAGAGCCGACGGTGGAAGATACCATATCCATCCTGCGCGGATTGAAAGAGCGGTATGAGGTCTACCACGGTGTCAAAATCATGGATACCGCACTGGTCAGCGCGGCGGTGCTTTCGAATCGTTATCTTTCCGACCGTTTTCTGCCGGATAAAGCAATTGATCTGGTGGATGAAGCGTGTGCGTTGATCAAAACGGAACTGGATTCCATGCCGACAGAACTGGATGAACTGCGGCGTAAAGTCATGCAGTTGGAAATCGAAGAGACGGCCTTGAAAAAAGAGGATGACCGATTGAGTCAAGAGCGTCTTGAGAATTTGCAGCGTGAACTGGCCGAGTTAAAGGCCGAATTGGATAACCGGATGGCACAGTGGGAGAACGAAAAGGCTTCCGTCGAAAAGCTGTCCAAAATCCGAGAGGAAATCGATGATGTCAACAATCAGATTCAGATTGCGCAGCGCGAGGGCGATTATGAGAAAGCGGCGGAACTCAGTTACGGAAAGATGCCCTCTTTAAGGCAGCAGCTTGAAATCGAGGAAGAAAAAGTAAGGCATCAGGAACTTTCCCTCGTGCATGAGAGCGTTTCGGAAGAGGAAATCGCAAAGATCATTTCCCGGTGGACGGGCATTCCGGTAGCGAAACTGACGGAGAGCGAACGGAACAAAACGCTGCATCTGGACGAGGAACTGCATAAGCGTGTCATCGGACAGGAAGAAGGCGTAACGACGGTGACGGAGGCAATTATCCGTTCCAAGGCGGGCATCAAGGACCCTACGAAGCCAATCGGCTCTTTCCTTTTCATGGGACCTACCGGTGTCGGCAAAACGGAACTGGCGAAAGCGCTGGCGGCATCGCTGTTTGACGATGAGAACAATATGGTGCGTATCGATATGAGCGAATATATGGAGAAATACTCCGTTTCCAGACTGATTGGAGCGCCTCCCGGATATGTCGGCTATGAAGAAGGCGGACAGTTGACTGAAGCAGTCAGAAGAAAACCATATTCAGTCGTCCTGTTCGATGAGATTGAAAAGGCGCATCCCGATGTTTTCAACGTGCTCTTACAGGTGCTGGACGACGGGCGGATTACGGATTCCCAGGGGAGAACGGTGGACTTCAAAAACACGATTCTGATTATGACTTCCAATATCGGCGCAGAGTATCTGCTCGATGGAATCAGTGAAGACGGCAGCATCAAACCGGAGACGGAAGTGCTTGTCATGGGCGATCTGCGGAATCATTTCCGGCCGGAGTTTTTGAACCGTCTCGATGAAATCGTATTGTTCAAACCATTGACCAAAGAAGTCACACATGACATCATCCGTCTGGTCATCGGGGACCTGAACAAATGTCTGGCTGACAGAGAACTGCTCGTGGAACTGACACCGGAGGCGGAGGACTTCATTATTGAAAACGCCTATGACCCGGTTTATGGAGCAAGACCCTTGAAACGGTATATCCAGAAATATGTGGAGACTTTATCGGCGAAGCTGATTCTGGAAGACCGGATTGCGGCACGGGATACGATTCTCATCGTGGTGGAGAACGGAAAATTGGCGGCCAGGAAAAAATAAGCATAAAAATAAGAAAATAAATTATGGAAAAAGTATAGAAATAACTGCAGAAATAATTATAAAAATAAGCATGGTAAATAGTTACTGAAAACGATATAATGAAGGAGGCAAGGGAATGAGGATTTTCTAAGGCGTTAAAGAACAACGCCTTAGAAAATCCAAGTCATTCCCCGGAGAATCGCGAAGCGATTCTCTATGCGTTTTTGTGAATTGGTTCATGTTGTCTGTGACAGCATGAATGAAAATAGGAAAGGAACAGGTAATTATTATGAGATATCCTGCATTTTTGCCTCCAAACGGAACAATAGGCTTTGTTGCACCTTCTTTCGGATGTGCGACAGAGCCTTATAAGAGTGCATTTCTAAATGCGCAGAAAAAGTGGAAAGAAGAGGGTTATCAATTTCAGATAGGGCCGAACTGCTATGTGGAGCAGGGAATCGGTATCAGCAATACGCCGGAGAAATGCGGAGAGGAACTTCAGGACTTTTATTGCAGTAAGGAGAATGCCTGTCTGATTTCCTGCGGCGGCGGGGAATTGATGTGTGAAGTTCTGGACCATGTGGATTTTGAGCGGTTAAAACAAGCCGCGCCGAAATGGTATATGGGGTACTCCGATAATACCAATATGACGTTTCTGCTGGCGACGCTCTGCGATGTGGCATCCATTTACGGTCCCTGCGCCGCGGCCTTTGGCATGGAGCCGTGGCACCCGGCGCTTAGGGATGCAATGCATCTTTTGACCGGAAAATCGCTGGAATTGCAGGGCTATGACAAATGGGAAAAGGAATCGCTGAAAGACGAAGAGAATCCGTATGCGCCCTATCATGTAACGGAGCCTTCTGTCATCCGTAAATTTCCGGACAAAGTACTGGACCTTTCGGGCCGGCTGCTCGGCGGATGCATGGACTGTCTGGTCAACATGTTAGGCACGAAATACGATAAAGTCTGCGATTTTACGGAGCGTTACCGGGATGACGGAATCATATGGTTTCTGGAGGCCTGTGATTTGAATGTGATGGGCATCCGGCGCGCCATGTGGCAGATGGAACATGCCGGCTGGTTCGAACATTGCAAAGGCTTTCTGCTCGGAAGGCCGCTCTGCCATGGACAGGAGATGATGGGGCTCGACCAGTATCAGGCGGTTTACGAGGTTGTCAAAAAGTATGGCATGCCGGTGCTCATGGATTTGGATATCGGCCATATTCCCCCGATGATGCCCCTCATATGCGGCAGTTTCGCCCGGATTCATGCCGAAGGAAACCGGTATACGGTGAAAATGGAACTGCATTAAAAAATTGACGAAGAAAGGACGAATCCCTATGATACCATCCGACCCGGTAATGCTTCTTAGTTATGTAAACTTGAAGCTGCGTGACTTTTATACAAGTCTGGACGCTCTCTGCGATGATATGGACATCAGCGAGGCGGAAATCGTTCAAAAACTGGCTTCCATAGATTATCATTATGATGAGGAGAAAAATCAGTTTGTCTGAAAGCATTCAAATTACAATCATAACGGAAAACGAGGGACAGGAACGGCAGGAAATCAAAGTGACACACGATTCAGGCATGACGTTGATGACGACTTTGCTG
Organism: uncultured Lachnospiraceae bacterium; assembly: GCA_947178125.1. Lineage (GTDB taxonomy): Bacteria > Bacillota > Clostridia > Lachnospirales > Lachnospiraceae > UBA3282. The sequence continues at coordinate 23,716 of CAMWXB010000053.1, forward strand.
AAAAAGAAACTGATTTCCGGTAATTTCTGCGGCGGAAGAGGCACCTGTAAAAGGTGCCGGGTGCGGTTCTTACAGGCGGCACCGCTTCCGACAAGTCTGGAAAGACAGGCATTTACGCCGGATGAGCTGCGTCTCGGATACCGGCTTGCCTGTATGGCAAGGCCCAGAAACGATTGTGTCATCCGGCTGGAATTTGTGCAATCCCGAAAAATAGAAATTTTAATGGATACATCGAATATGATGGATGTGTCAGAAAAAAATGACCATTCCAGTCAGGAAGAACGAACGAAAAAACGCTATCTGATCGCCGTCGATCTGGGGACGACCACCATTGCGATGCAGCTGATGGATATCAATTCCGGGCAGGCCGTAGATACTTATTGTGCCATGAATCCCCAGAGGAGTTACGGGGCCGATGTGCTTTCCAGAATACAGGCGGCCAATGCGGGCGCGGCGGACGTTCTGCGGGAGAGTGTGTGGAAGGTCCTGCAGGAAGGCGTCAAGAGGTTCCGCTGTTTTTGCGGTGCGGTGGAACAGAAAATTTCTGAAGAGAAAACGTTCAGCAAAGAAATATCAGGGCAGACTGCTTCTCTGTGCTGCATGTGCATCGCCGGAAACACGACAATGGAGCATCTTTTGATGGGGCTTTCCACAGAAGGACTGGGGAAAAGCCCCTTTATGCCGGTAAAACTCGGCCTGCAGAAATGTATGCTCACGCTTTCAGACAATGTGGAGGTGCCGCAGATTGAAGCGATGGACGGAGATATAAAAATGACTGAACAAGTCAATAATGTTCGGCTCCCAGTCTATATCGCACCGGGAATCAGTGCTTTTGTGGGCGGCGATATCGCGGTAGGGCTATATACATTGAAAATGCAGGGCGCGGCGCTTTTTATTGACCTTGGAACCAACGGCGAAATGGCGATTACAGATGGAAAGCGCATGATCGTGACCGCGACGGCGGCGGGGCCGGCTTTTGAAGGAGGCCCCGGCAAGGCGGTGGCGGGAAGCGATATGGTCGCGGTGACGGCTTTCTTATTAAAAGAAGGCATTATTGACGAGACGGGGCTGATGGCGGCCCCCTATTTTGAAGAAGGCGTTACGGTCTCCCTTTCCGATGCCACGAATGCTCCCGGTTCATCGGACGCCATTTACCTGACGCAGAAAGATATCCGGGACTTGCAGATGGCGAAGGCGGCAGTCCGCGCCGGCGTGGAAGTCTTGTGGAAGAAGATGGGCTGCCCCGAAATTTCGCAGGTCTGTCTGGCGGGCGGCTTCGGCTATTATCTGGATGTGGATGCGGCGGCCGTTATAGGGCTTTTGCCGGAAAAATGGAAGCAGTGCACGAGGGCAGTCGGCAATACTTCTCTTGCGGGCGCTTTTCAAATGGGAAGAGATCTGTGGACAGGCAGGTTGCAGGAAGAAAGGCTGGATAAGACGCTGCAGGGGATTGAAAGCATCAATCTTGCCGAACAGGAAAATTTTGAAGAAATGTATATTCGGTATATGAATCTGCAGAGCAGTTAATTTGATGTTATCTGATCAAAACGTTAAGGTTAAGTTAAGCTTTCTCCGGTTTTTGTTTAAGGTGAGGGTGTTATTCTTGATTCAACAACAAAACAGGATGCTCCCACATCCTGAAACAGAGCCAACGAACAAGGAGAATAGAAACATGAAGTGGACGAGAAGTGCATTAAAGGAAAGAGCAAAAGAAGCATTGAGAAGGAACTACTGGAAAGTGGTGTTTGTATCTTTTATTTTCATCGTGCTGAGCGGTGGTGGGAGTTTTCCTTCCTCATCTTCCATTGCAGGCGGCGGGAAGGGAGAAAGGGCAGATAATCCGGTGCCGGTCGAAACGGAGATGCCGGATGATGACGGGGATTTTGAATGGACCGTTACGGAAGAGGATGCGTCAGGACAAAGCGGACTCATTGAGAACATGGCATATGCCATTAGCGACAGCATCGAAGAAGCATTGGACAGACTCGGCGAAGCGCGCGTTGCATTCGTTGTTACATTTGCGGTCGTTGCGGCAATCCTGTTTTTGGGCGCAATGCTCATCGGACTGGCGGTAGATGCATTTCTGATAAACCCGTTATGGGTCGGTGCACAGCGGTTCATGCTGAAATGTCTGGACGATAAGGGGAATATTGCAGAACTCGGTTATACTTTTGACCATCATTACCTGAATGGCGTGAAAACGACCTTCATGCGGGAGCTATATGTTTTCCTGTGGGCGCTGCTTTTCCTGATTCCGGGCATTTATAAGAAGTACCAGTATTGTATGGTGGAATTTATTCTGGCGGAAAATCCGGATATGCCGTATAAGGAAGTGCTGGAGCGCAGTAAAAAGATGATGGACGGACAGAAGTGGAATGCCTTTGTGCTGGATTTATCTTTTATTCTCTGGCATATGCTCGGCTTTATCACCTGCGGTATTTCCGAAATTGTTTTTGTAAGGCCTTATATCAATCTGACGCGCGCTGCGCTTTATCGGGCATTGAGCGACGGCATGCAGGAAGAGGTCGCATATGAGTTATAAAATTCTGGTCGCGGACGACGAAGCGGAAATCAGGGATTTACTGCGCCTGTATTTGGAAAAAGACGGCTACGAGGTCGTGGAAGCGGCAGACGGCGCGCAGGCGCTGTCTGCTCTGCAGGAAGCTTCTTTGCAGAAAGAAGATATTGACCTCGTGATCCTGGATATTATGATGCCGGGCATCGACGGGTACCGGGTGCTCCGCAATATCCGGGAGAACAGCAATATTCCGGTCATCATGCTGTCGGCCAAAAGCGGGGATGCGGATAAGATTCTGGGGCTCGACCTGGGAGCGGACGATTATATCACGAAACCGTTTCAGCCGCTTGAGGCCGTTGCCAGAGTCAATTCCAATATCAGAAGATTTTATGCCCTCGGCTCCGGCAGGCAGAAACAGGTGGAAACGCTGAAGGTACGGGATTTGGAACTGGATTTACAGTCCTGTCTTCTGCGGCAGGGGGAGCGGGTCATTGAACTCACTTCCGTCGAATACAGGCTGATGAAACTTTTTATGGAGAATCCGGGAAAAGTGTTTACCAAGCAGCAGTTGTTCGAGGAAGGCTGGGGCGATGAATATCTGGTCTCTGATAATAACATTATGGTCTGTATCAGCAAGCTGCGCGCAAAACTCAGCGAGGACGGAAACGCCTATATCAAGACGATTCGCGGACTCGGATATCGGCTCGAAAAGTGTGAGAAGAACTTCTAAGGCAAATCTTTCTCACACTGCAGAATGCCCTGAAGGCCATTCTGCATGAATTGTTTGCGTCGGTGGCGTCGGCATGGCTGAAAGCCGTTTTGCATGGAGGTCATTTATGGAAACGAAGAATGCCCGGACGGGCACGAAATCTTTGAAATGGTTCCTGTTACAGCGTTTTCTACTGATCATGCTGTTTATTTATATCAGCGAAGAACTGCTGAGCATGGGCTATCGGCTTGTTGTGGCGCCTTTTCTGGTGGAAACGATGCACATTCAATTTTCCGTAACGACCAGTGACGGGAGCATCATATTGCTCATGCTGCAGATGCTGCTGCTTTCTGCAGCGGCGCTTCTTCCGGACAGGATGGCTGTGTGGGTACAGACATCCATTGGCAAAAATATGGAAAACGGGCTGCACGTCGATATCACCTCTCCGATACTGGAAGGGGTGACGGATTCGAGGCTGATTCAGCTGTATCAGGTCGCCGTTATTTTTCTGTTTCTGTTTCTGCTTGCAATTACGCTGTTTCCTTATCTCATTTCGGCCTACTGGTATTACCGGGCGGTATCGGGCAAGATGAAAGAACTGCTTGCAGAGGAGAAAGAACGTAAGGACACATATGACAGACAGAGGAATCTTCTGCTGTCCGATATCGCCCATGATATCAAAACGCCGCTCACGACGGTATGCGGTTATGCGAGAGCGCTCGTCGATGATATGGTATCGGAGGAGGAAAAAAGGAAAGAATATCTGCACGCGATTTACGCGAAATCGCTGCGGATGGATGATCTGATCACACTGCTGTTCGAATATGTGAAGATGGACAGCGACGGATTTTCACTGCATAAGGAAAAAGCGGACCTGGGAGAACTGCTGCGGGAAAATATTGCGTTGCTCTATGCAGATTTTGAGGAAAACAGCATCAAATTGGAAATCAATATACCGGAGCAGGTATTTCCCTATGAGATGGATAAAGTGCAGTTCGGCCGGGCGATTACAAATGTATTGACCAATGCAGTCAGATATAATGAGAAGGGGACGAAAGTCCGTGTCAGTCTGCATGAGGACTATCAGCTCTGCATAGCGGATAATGGAACGCCCATAGAGGACGAACTGGCGGAACATATTTTTGAACCTTTTTCAAGAGGCGACAGGACGAGGAGCACGAGCGGCGGCAGCGGGCTGGGTCTTAGCATTTCTTCTAAGATTGTAGAAATGCACGGCGGAGAACTGCGTCTGGAGCGTCAATGTTCTGACGGTATGGTGAAAGCGTTCGTGTTTTTATTGTGACCGGAAGTCAGGGCAGTGCATAGCCGCACTGGAATTACCGGGATTTATCTTTGGGGGCTGTCGGGAAATAGCACTTTTTAGCCCCGTTTCCCCAAAAAGATATCTCCT
>CAMWXB010000054.1 GCA_947178125.1 uncultured Lachnospiraceae bacterium
ACCCGTAGTCTAATGGATAAAACGTAGGCCTCCGACGCCTTTGATGCAGGTTCGATTCCTGTCGGGTGCATTTGCATCATTGTTTTGAAGAGAAAGGTTGTGGATTATGAAAACGTCAAATAGCAGTGTAGGGGATAGTCTTTTGGCGAAACTTGAGGGTCTGGGAAGCTGGCTCGTCAGACATGCCAAAATTGTAATGCCTGTCGTTTTGGCGGCCTGCGTAATCATTACCGTTGTTATTTCCATCAGGGCGAATAAGAAGGATGCGGATCAGCAGGGAGATGTTGCCGCAAACAGTACATTAGAGGAAACAACGGATGTATATGTCGTTCCGGAGGTTGCATTACAGGAAAATACGGTTCCGGAAATTACGGAATTGATCAATAACTATTACACGGCACAGGCAGAAGGCGATGTCGATACAATCCGGTCGCTGGTGAGCGATATTGAGGAATCGGAAGTTCTGAGGATCGTGGAAACAAGTAAGTATGTAGAAAACTATCCATCGCTTGAGATTTATACGAAGGCCGGGCCGGTAGACAATACTTATATTGTATATGTCTGTTCTGAATTAAAGTTTACGGATTATGACGATCTGTTCCCGGGCATGAAAGTTTTTTATGTCTGCGTAAATGAGAATGGGCAGTACTACATTAATGAGAGTGAAGAAGGAAGCGACAATGAGCTGACCTATATCAGAGAAGTCACGCTGCAGGATGATGTCGTAGACCTGAATAACAAAGTGGCCGCAGCATATAACGATATGGTTGCGGAAAACCCGGAACTGGCACAGTTCATTCTGGATTTGAACGATGTGATCAAGAAAAATGTAGGCGGAGCGCTGGCGCAGGAGGAAGAAGAGAATGATTCCGAGGAAGCAGGTGCGGAAACCGAAACAGCAGAAAATACGGAAGCAGGTCCGGAAGTCGTCGTAACGAAAGTGCGGGCAACGGATGTTGTCAATATCAGATCTTCGGATAGTGAGACGGCCGACAGACTCGGCAAGGCAGCGATTGGTGACGAGTTCAAGCTGATCGAGAAGATTGGAAACGGATGGAGCAAAATAGAATACGAAGGCGCAGAGGCATATATCAAGAGCGAATTTCTGGAAGATATTGAGACAGAAGTTGTAGACAATGGCGATGGCGGTGATGAAACCGATAACGAGACAGAAACGGCGCAGGAGCCGGAGACCGCATCCGCAGCTGTTGAAACGAATGGAACGGTAACAGTCATTGAAAACGTCAGAATCAGAAGTTCTGCCAATGAGAACAGCGAGAAGCTGGGAACCGCTTATGTGGGCGATAAACTGGAACTTGTCATGAAGCAGGCGGATGGCTGGACCAAGATCAAGTACAACGGAAAGACAGCATATGTTAAATCCGATTATGTGGAATAGAAACGGCAGCTTATCTGATTCGGGATTAAAGAAAAGTAAATATGGCAATAGTAAAGAGTATAGAGTGAAATCTATACTCTTTTTATATAATCGGGAATTGTTGTTCTGCATAGCAGGATACGACAGGAAAAGAAGGAGGCGGCCATGAAACAGGATGATATTACAATTTTACGGGAAATCCAACGGAGCACCCAGATGGCGATGACGACCATCGATACCCTTCTGGATAAAACATCGGACGATGATTTTACATTGAAACTCTCCAGACAATCCCTTGGATATGCCAGAATTCATAACGATGCGGTGGAAAGGTTGATAGAAGAACAGAGCGGAACATACCGAAGTAATCAGATTGCGGATTTCATACTGCGGGGAAGTGTCCATATGGGAACCATGCTCAATGTCAGCACAAGTCATATGGCGGAAATGATGATACAGGGAAGCAACAGAGGACTGACAAGTATGTACAAGGCAGTAAAGCACAATGCACTTGCACAGGACCGCTCAGTAGAACTTGCACAGGAACTGATGGATTTTGAAGTAAAAAATATAGAACAGTTGAAAGAATATTTGTAAAGATAAATTTGTATGAAAGTTGTAAAGAAAAAGTTGTAAAGATAAAAAGGAAAATCTGCTTATGTTTGGAAGGGAAACAGGGCAGTAAAATGGTACTATTGTATACAATTATACTGGGATAAGTGTATCATTGTACAATTTGTATAAAAAAACGAATAAAATTTCTATGTTTTCTCATAAGAAATACGGTTGTGGATTTTTTGACGACATACTATAATGTTAGATGACAAGCAAGTTACGGTAAAGGAGGACATATAAAATGTCATATGTAGATGAGGTCTATGAGTTAGTAGTAGCCAAAAATCCCGCGCAGCCGGAATTCCATCAGGCAGTGAAAGAAGTATTGGAATCTCTCCGTGTTGTCATCGAAGCGGATGAAGAAGCATATAGAAAAGATGCTTTGCTGGAGAGATTGACCGTTCCGGAGAGAATTATTCAGTTCCGCGTTCCGTGGGTAGATGATAAGGGCCAGGTTCAGGTAAATAACGGTTTCCGCGTACAGTTCAACAGTGCGATCGGACCTTATAAGGGCGGTCTGAGATTCCACCCTTCCGTTAATCTCGGTATTATCAAATTCCTGGGCTTTGAGCAGATTTTTAAAAATTCCCTGACGGGCCTTCCAATCGGCGGCGGCAAGGGCGGTTCCGATTTTGATCCGAAAGGCAAATCGGACAGAGAAGTTATGGCATTCTGCCAGAGTTTTATGACAGAACTTTGCAGACATATCGGCGCTGATACGGACGTGCCGGCAGGCGATATCGGTGTAGGCGGACGTGAGATTGGTTTTATGTATGGCCAGTATAAGAAAATCCGCAACGTGTATGAGGGCGTTTTAACAGGAAAAGGCCTGACTTATGGCGGTTCCCTCGCAAGAACGGAAGCAACGGGATATGGTCTGTTATATCTGACAGCGGAAATGCTCAAATGCAATGGAAAAGATATCGCAGGCAAGACGATTGCCGTATCCGGTGCAGGTAATGTTGCTATCTATGCAATCCAGAAAGCACAGCAGTTAGGCGGCAAGCCTGTTACCTGTTCTGATTCTACAGGCTGGATTTATGATTCGGAAGGTATCGATGTTGCTTTATTGAAAGAGGTAAAAGAAGTAAAACGTGCCCGTCTGACAGAGTATGCGGCAGCGAGACCGAGCGCAGAGTATCATGAGGGCAAAGGCGTATGGACGGTAAAATGTGACATCGCACTTCCTTGTGCAACACAGAACGAATTGAATCTGGAAGATGCTAAGGCACTCGTTGCGAACGGATGCTTTGCAGTAGCAGAAGGCGCTAATATGCCTACCACAATGGATGCTACTGAATATCTGCAGAAGAACGGTGTTCTGTTCTGCCCTGGTAAAGCTTCCAACGCAGGCGGTGTTGCGACATCCGCACTGGAGATGAGCCAGAACTCCGAGAGACTTTCCTGGACCTTCGAGGAAGTTGATTCTAAATTACAGAATATCATGGTCAACATTTTCCACAGTCTGGATGAAGCTTCCAAGAAATACGGCATGGAAGGAAACTATGTTGCGGGCGCGAATATCGCAGGTTTCCTGAAAGTGGCTGAGGCGATGAAGGCACAGGGGATTGTGTAATACACGTTCTTATGATAAAGATAATAATGGAGAAGTCTTGCAGATAAGGTATTTGCAGGGCTTTTTCTTTATGCATAAATAAAAAAGAATTATAAGAAAAATTATGCTGTTTTGAGACCGTTATATAGGCATGGTACTAAAATAATATAAAAGCGCTTTTTTGATTTATAATATATACTAATCGAAACAAGAAAGCGCTATTAATATGAAAAAGGCAGTTTAACTGGATATTAGGGAAAATCAGGAAACACTGCATATGATAATAAGAATCGGATATAGCATAAAGGAGAAAAAATATGAAACGATGCGTTCCACTGGAACCCGCTGCAGAAGCCGTCTGTAATCAAAGCTCGGTACCGCCGCTGATTTTTCAGATGCTGCCTGAACAGGGTAGAAAAGTATTGGAGGAGGCGCAGAATACACCAGTATATAAACATCCTGCCGGCATATCTTCAGATTGTATAAATACCGGAACGTGGGGCAGTATACCAGTATATTTTATTGTGCCCAAGGGAGGTAAGATCAGAAATATTATATTCTATATTCATGGCGCAGGATGGGTGTTCGGCAGCTTTCATACACATGAAAAGTTAGTAAGAGAGCTTTCGGCAAGGACAGATTCACTGGTCATATTTCCTGAATACAGCCGATCGCCGGAAGCAAAATATCCAACGGCGATTGAACAATGTTATTTTATTCTTTCTCACATGAAGGAAATCACGGGAGATCGCTTTTCTCAGACCGACTGCACTGCGCTTACGGTTGCAGGCGACAGTGTCGGCGGAAATATGGCGATTGCTATGGTTCTGATGTCAATAATGCGGAACGGCCCGCGTATTCAGAAGCTGCTGTTATATTATCCGGTAACAAATGCCTGTTTTGATACACCGAGTTATTGTCAATTTGCAGAGGATTATTATTTGTATCGCGAAGGAATGAAATGGTTCTGGAAGCAATATACAACATCTATGGAAGACCGGAATCAGATAACCGCTTCTCCTCTACGGGCGGGCATAGACTGTTTGAAATGTTTTCCGCAGACGATGATCATAAACGGGCAGGCAGATGTTTTGCGCAGTGAGGGAGAAGCTTTTGGTGAAAAGCTTCGGTGTGCAGGCGTGGAGGTAACTGCTTTGCAGGTACAGGGTACCATTCATGATTTTGTAATGCTGAATGCACTGGACCAGACGAATGCCTGTCGTATCGCTATGGATGCGTCAACGGAATGGCTCAGCCGCTGACCGTAAGTTTTTTCATTTGGAAATGTGTTACGATGGTCTACAGAGAAAATCTGTTCTATTTTTCTTTCTCCTTTCATGACATTCAAAAGCCCGCTCAGGGCAAAAAGAAATCTTTTTGAAATTCATGCCGATAAATAACATACAGGCCGGAAGAAGGGAATGAGAACAGGAATGCTGTCGATAGCGGTATGCGATGATGAAATCAGAGAATGCTGTACGATATCGGGAAAAATCAGGGAAATTCTGGAAGAAATGGGGCAGCCCTGTATGGTACGTCAGTTTTTCAGCGGACAGGAATTGCTGCAGGACGCTGCGCAGTTCGACCTCATTTTTCTGGATATTATGATGCGTCCGCCGGATGGTATGAAAACGGCGCAGATGCTGCGGGAAAAAGAGAATGATACGCTCCTCATTTTTGTCTCTTTCAGCAGAAGTTATGTATTCGATGCTTACGATGTGGAAGCGTTTCAATACCTGCTAAAGCCGATTGATGAAAAAAAGCTGAAAGGCGTGCTGCAAAGAGCGGTCGATAAAATACAAAGGCGTTCTCAGGAATTTATCATCGTCAGTAAGGAACGAAAGAACCGGAAATTGTTTCTGGACGATATCTATTATTTTGAAATCTGGGGAAGAACGATCGTGGTACATGGAACGGAGGGCCTTTTTACCTATTACGGACAAATCGGTGTTTTGGAAAAGACGCTGCAGGAAAAAGGTTTTTTCCGATGCCATAAGAGTTTTCTCATAAATCTGAAATACGCCGATGTTTATAACAGGCAGGAAGTTCTTCTGGCAAATGGAGAGAAGATTATGATCGCAAGAAGAAGATACGAAGAATTTGGAAAAGCGATACTGGCTTATATGAGAAAGAGCGGTGGGATAGGCAGTGAAAAATGAAATTTGGTTCACGATACCGTGTTATCTTGGATATGCGTGGGCTGCGGGCGGGTTTTGTAAAAGCTGTCTGGAAACTACCAGACGAAAGGAAGTTCTGTTCGCGGTACTTTTCTGGGGCGGATGGATGGCAGGAGCCGGAATCCGTCATGGCCCGATTCCGGATATCGCTTTTATGATACTGCAAGGTGCCTATCTGACGGCCCTCGTGCTTTTGCTTTTTCGAGGGGAGACAGAGAAAAAAGTGTTGGCAGCATCCATGCTTCTTTCGATTATTACGCTTACGGAGAATTTTTGTGAATCCGCCCTGTCGTGTCTGCTGTTGGTCTGGCTGCATACGGTGAGGAAGATAGCGGAGCCTTTTTTAGGAGAAAGGATGATGGGAATGAACATCTGCATCAGAGACGCATTCGTCATTCTTTTCCTCTATGGGATGTCTGCGTGGGCAGCGCCTGTTTTTTATGATAAAAGCCGGAAGTGGTATGTGACACTGGCGGTCCCGCTGCTCGTACTTACGCTGGTGATGCTGCTCGTGAACTGGGGAGCGGGCAATGGCATTCTGGTCAGGGGCGCGGAAAAAATGGGGTTGTACTATGACCAGCTTTTCAGCCATTTATATATTATCATTCTGTCGGCATTGTCGATGTTCGCGGCCTGTTCTTATGTGATCGGCATGAACAGGCTGTATCTGGAACAGCAAAAGAGCGGCCAGTACCGTGCGCAGGTCGCGGCCTATAAGATGTTGGAAGAACAATATGAGCAGGCGGAACGGCTGCGGCATGACATGAAGAATCATCTCATCGCTTTGACAGGGCTGCTGGAGGACCGGGAATGGGAAAAGATGCGGGCCTATCTGCAGAAAATGGGAAACAGCGGCAGTCTTGAGACCGACGGGGATGCGACAGGGAATAAGGTCGTGGACGCACTTTTGTACCGGAAGCGGAAGATTGCGGAGGAAAAGCATATTCTATGGAAATGTGACGTGCAGATATCCGGTCTTGACGGCATCGATGAATTTGATCTGTGCGTATTATTCGGAAATATACTGGACAATGCGGTGGAGGCCTGTGAAAGGCTGGAAAACGGCAGAGAGCGGTTCATTGATATTCAGGCGAGAATCATAAAAAGATATTTTCTGCTGGAGGTGAAGAACAGCGCCGACGTGGAAGCGAACGAAAGGCGAAGAGCGGAAGGCGGCGGATACAGGCATGGGATCGGTACATTGAATATTCAGGATATGGTGCAGCGGTATCACGGCGTTGTGGACAGGAAAGCCGGAGAGGGCGTTTATGTCATTTCCGTTCTGCTGCCTTTGGAAAATGGAAAAGGAAGGGTAGGGTGATTTTTATGAATGTAAAAACAATGGATGGACTGATTGGAGCAGGCGTGAATATGAATTTGATGGATGTTCCGATCAGAGTCTACAAGGAAGCGCGCCGAAAGGGCGATTTGGCAACGATGGAGCGGTCTATGGGGTATGCCGGCGATTTTGCGGAAAAAGCCTGGGAATATGAGGCGAAGGCCGACGAGGGGATGAAGGAAGAAGCAAGAGAGAAAAAAGAAGAAGCAAAAGAAGCGCTTGCAGAGAACATCGAGAAGCGGCGGGAAGAGCGAAGAGCCGAACAGGAAGCGCTGGAAGAGAAAATCGAGGCACAGAGAAATAAAGATACGGCGGATAGGAAAAGCGAAGGAACGAAGGAAGCAGGAGCAGATGGAGAAGGTGAAGAAATAAAAGGAACGGGAGCGGACGGAACGGACGTTCCGGAAGTGAAGACGGAAGCAGTCCCCAAGGCGGCTGCTAAAAATGACAGGCCTGCGCTCTATACGAGTACAGGGAATGTAAGAGAGCCGGAGGAGCAGGGCGTGGGTATGAGTGTATCCGTCCGCACATAAGGTAGAAGAACGACACGGTTTTGAAAGAATCGCGCGTAAAAATCTGACCGTATCTCTTTACAAAAGGAACGAAGCTGTCTACAATGAATTGAGAAACAGTAGAAAGCACGTTTGCAGATTTGCAGACTGGAGAAAGGTCAGGTCATGGAGATGAGGAACAGATATGAGATCGACTGGAAGGCATACGCCGCGAAAGCCCGGGAAACGGCAGCAGAGGGCGCGGTTCTTTTAAAAAATGACAAGGATGCGCTTCCGTTGCGGGAAGGGGAAAAACTGGCGGTATTCGGGCGGATTCAATTCGATTATTACAAAAGCGGCACGGGTTCCGGCGGTATGATCAATACAAGATATGTGGTGGGCATTCTGGATGCTCTAAAAGAAGAAAAACTCGCACTGAATCAGGAACTGGAAGAAATCTATCGGGCATGGCTGAAAGAGCATCCCTTTGACTGGGGGACCGGATGGGCGCAGGAACCCTGGAGCCAGGAGGAAATGCCGCTCGATGATGGGACGGTGAAGAAAGCGGCAGAAGAAAGCGATGCGGCCCTCATTATCATCGGACGTACTGCGGGGGAAGACCGTGATACGAAGGCGGAAAGGGGCAGCTATTATCTTTCGGAAGCGGAGGAGAAGATGCTCGCGCAGGTATGTACGGCCTTTGAACGGGTCATCGTGGCGCTGAATGTGGGAAGCATTATCGACATGAAGTGGGTGGAGACTTATCGGCCTCAGGCGGTCCTTTACATATGGCAGGGCGGTATGGAAGGCGGACACGCGGCGGCGGATGTCCTGATGGGCAGGGTCAACCCGTCCGGGAAACTGGCTGATACGATTGCGCTTTCCGTGGAAGATTATCCTTCCAGCAGTCATTTTGGCGGTGCGGAAGGAAATCGGTATGCAGAGGATATTTATGTAGGATACCGCTATTTCGAGACTTTTGAACCGGCGAAAGGCAAGGTGCTTTATCCTTTCGGTTTCGGTCTTTCTTATACTTCTTTTACAATGGAATGCAGCATGGAGACAAAAGAGGACGGCTGTATTTTCCATGTCCGGGTAAAAAATACGGGCAGCGTTTCCGGGAAAGAAGTCGTGCAGGTATATGTCAGTGCGCCGCAGGGGCTTCTCGGAAAACCGTCGCGCGTTCTGGCCGCTTTTGCGAAAACAGGATGTCTTGCGCCGGGAGAAGTACAGGAACTCTGTCTGGAAGTGAAGAAAACCGCGTTTGCATCGTATGATGACAGCGGTGTAACAGGGCATAAGTCCTGTTATGTGCTGGAAGCCGGGAACTATCGCTTTTATGTGGGAACGGATGTCAGAAGCGCCGAACAGGCCGGAAGCATGGAGATAGCGGAAACAGAAGTTCTGACGCAGTGTATGGAAGCATTGGCGCCGGTGGAGGCGTTTGAACGGTTAAAGCCGGCCGCGGAAGGGGATGCACTCGTTCCTTTCTGGGAAAAAGCTCCTCTTCGAACCTGTGATATGGCGTTACGGAGTAAAGAAGAGAAAAAGATGGACCTGCCTTATACGGGCGATAAGGGATACCGGTTAGCGGATGTCTATGACAAAAAGGTCTCTATGGAAGAATTTGTCATGCAGCTTCGTGACGAAGAGTTGTGCTGCCTTGTCCGGGGTGAGGGGATGTGTTCTCCGAAAGTAACGCCGGGAACGGCCTCGGCTTTCGGCGGTGTCACAAAGGCGCTGGAAAATTACGGTATTCCGTGTGGATGCTGTGCGGACGGACCTTCTGGTATCCGTATGGACTGCGGAACTTATGCGTTCGCGCTGCCGAATGGAACCTGTATGGCCTGCAGTTTTAACGAAGAACTGGTAGAGCAGCTTTATGAGATGGAAGGCGCAGAATTGCGGAAGAACCGTATTGATATTCTGCTGGGGCCGGGCATGAATATTCACAGGAATCCTTTGAATGGCCGGAACTTTGAATATTTTTCGGAAGACCCCTTTTTGACGGGAAAGATGGCGGCGGCACAGATTCGGGGAATGGCAAAATACCAGGTCACAGGCGCCATGAAGCATTTTGCGGCCAACAATCAGGAGTATAACCGTAGATTATATAATTCGGTCGTTTCGGAGCGTGCTTTGCGGGAAATTTATCTGAAAGGCTATGAGATTGCTGTAAAAGAGAGCAGTCCATATGCGATCATGACGACTTACGGCGGAATCAACGGTATCTGGACCGCTGGCAATTATGACCTTCTGACAACAATCCTTCGGAATGAATGGCATTACGAGGGACTTGTCATGACAGACTGGTGGGCGGAAATCAATGACGAGGGACAGACGCCTGTCAGGACAAATGTGGCCGCTATGGTGCGGAGTCAGAATGACGTCTATATGGTAACGCGGGATTCAGGCGAAAACGCCAACGGGGATAATCTGAAAGAATGTCTGGAAAATGGCACTTTGACGAGAGCGGAACTGGTAAGATGCGCCGTCAATATACTGAATGTGCTGATGCGTTCGCCGGTTATGGACAGAAGCCTGGGACGTCTCAGTAAAGAAGAACTGGATGCGGCTGAGAACATGGTAGAAGATGTGCTGACAGAAACCGATATAGAATGGTATTCGATAGATGAGAAGTTCGAACTGGATGGGAAGGAAATCGATACGGGCAAAGGAAAATCCTATATGTGCGGCTTCCGTACAAAGCAGATGAGTTTTTATAAACTTCGTCTGCGGGTCAGGGTGGATGCTTCTGAGCTCGCCCAGGTCTCGGTCTCTATTTTTGTGAACAGCAAACTGCTTGGGACGCATACCCTGAATGGGACCGGCGGAGAATTTGTGGAGATAGAGCAGCCTTTGGGACTGTTCTTCAATCTCAGCAATTATCTGAAACTGTATTTTGCGGAAAGCGGTATGCAGATAGAAAAGATAAGCGTAGTAAGAATGGAAAAGACTCTGTCATAGAGTCTTTTCCGTGTTTTTTTCTGCCAGTTTTAAGATGGAGATGATCGGCATGATCAGGATTCCGCAAAGAAAATTGCTGATGCCGTGAATAAAATCCCAGGGCAGGCCTGCGATGATCCAGGCAATCATGCCTTTGAAACTCAGGCCGAACAGGAGCGCCTGCGCCGGCGCATATAATGTTCCGAATAGAAAACCGTGTGCCGCGCATACCGCCATATAGACGAAAGGGCGGATTTTTTTCGGCATATTCCGGGGAAGAAGCATAACAACTCCCCAGAGAATTGTCCATACATATAAATAGGGAATCCACCAGGCCGCGAAACCGCAGAAAATACCGTTCAAAATCACATAGGTATAAATGGGGTACAGCGCCTTCTTCCTGTAAACAACCGTAAAGGCGACCACAAATACGCCGAGAAGATGAACGTTGGGAAACAGTTCCATCAGAAACTTGGAAGCATACATGATGGAGCCGAGCATTCCGAAAATGGCGATTTCCCTGATCGTAAGCTTCATGGAAAAGGATGCCCCCTTTGCGGCCTACTCGACTTTAAAGGAGTAGCTTTCTCCTTCTGTGACCGGGGTGGAATCAACGCCCGTCGCAGCATACTCATCGTTGATATAAAAGGCCCAGTATACGCCGTCCGCGTCATAATCCGCCGTGATGCCGTTGACCGTTTTGACATAAAGGCCGTATTCGCTTTCATCGCCCTCGATCAGTTCGAGTTCGGTCAGCGCATCGCCGACGATTTCCTGATCGGTGTGAATCTCAAACGGCGTCTCATTGCCGTCTTTATCCACCACGGTAAAAGTAAAACTGATGCTGCCTTCTCCCAGTACGGTCGTTCCTGTCTGGGCGCTGCCGCCTGTTTCTTCCGTTTTAGCGGCGGAAGGCGTACTGTTGCCTGAACTGCCATTACAACCTGTTGTAGAAAGTGCCATAGCCACAATCAGCACCATACAAAGGATGAATGACGATAACTTTTTGTTTCGTTTCATTTTCATAGAATAAGTTCTCCTTTGTTGTTATTTCCTCCAAAAACCGGCGCTCGCAGTTATAGAAAGAGGATTGTCTGTCCGGATATTTCGACTCGGCATTCCATGCACCGGCCTTCTCGGATAGGTCCCAATGGCGTTTTCCCGCATGTGGCATCGGGTCAGGTTCATGGTAATTTCATATGCCTTACGGCGACGGGCTCGTACAGGATTTACACCTGTTTCCCCGGACAGTACAGTTACTATCATAAGTCTTTGGGGACATTCAGTCAACACCAAAAAATCGTGGATAAGTTTCCTCTGCGGATGAAGTTCTCACAATCTTCTGATAGGCAATCCGCCTGCTTCCGTCCTCGACATGGATATAGCCGCACTTTTGATAGCCGTATTTGGCGAGCAGATGCTGCATGATCTTGTTATCGTCATGAGTATCAATACGGATGTTATTTATTTGTTTTTCACAAAAGGACAGTGTTTTGGCCAATATGCCTTTGCATTGTCCGTTTCCGGCAATCCGGTGTACGGTGCCGTAAGGGGCGTCGTTTAACCAGGCGCCGCCCTCGATGAGCCGATAGGTCGGTTCTATCCCGGTAAAAAATACAAAGACGCCGCAGATACGGTTCTTTTCAACGATTACATAGGCTTGTTCTTTCCTAATATCTTCCCGGATGGTTTCGGGAGCTGGCCTGTCGTTTCCCCATTGTGTGGGATTGCCTGAAAGCCGCATCTGTTCGCGCGCATAAGCATAAATTTTCAGGATGGATCTTAAATCGTTCTTGTCGGCGTGGCGTATTGTCATGATCGTTCTTCTCCGGTTTCGATATGATGGATGTTCATTATTTCCAAGACATAAACATTTTTAGTATAGTGGGAACCGGCGGATTTTACAAGGATAAAAGGCGTGGTAAAGGTGAGTAAAGGTGAGAGGCGGCAAAAGCGGGAGAAAAAGGTGAGAGAAAGAGGTGGGAGATTCTCTGCGACGAGATTTTCTGCATAAAATTTTCTCTTGACCAGAATTTATGGAAAGTATATAATCTAGTTATATAAATAAATTATATAAAATGTTTATATAATAAATCAGAAAAAGACTGAGGG
This sequence comes from uncultured Lachnospiraceae bacterium, assembly GCA_947178125.1. Lineage (GTDB taxonomy): Bacteria > Bacillota > Clostridia > Lachnospirales > Lachnospiraceae > UBA3282. The sequence continues at coordinate 12,614 of CAMWXB010000054.1, forward strand.
GGAAAACATGCCAAAGCAGAGAATCACAAAGGAAATGGTCGTGGATGCGGCTTTTGAGCTGGCGCGGAGCGGCGGGATGGAGCAGGTCATGGTGAAAAATATCGCGGACCGGCTCGGATGTTCGGTGCAGCCGATTTACAGTTATTGCCAGAATATGGAAGGACTGCGTCAGGAGGTCACGGAGCGGGTGAAAAATTTCGTACGGGAATACGCCGCCGTGCGCATTGACCCGGAAGATTTGTTCCGCAGTACGGGGCGCGCCTATGTGCAGATTGCAAAAGAGGAGCCGCATCTTTTTAAGTTATTTATTTTGCACAGGCGGGAAGGCATTCGCTCTTTGGATGATTTGTATAAATCCGAGGCGAGCCCCGAGACCGCAGAATGGATTTCCGAGAAACTGCATATCGGAATCGGGCAGGCAAGGGAGCTGCATTTGAATATGCTGATTTATACGATCGGCATCGGTGCGGTTTTTGCCATGACAGAGCCTGGTATTCCGGCGGAAGAGATATTTGTCCGTCAGGAAGCGGCCTATGAGGCTTTTTTTAGGCAGGCAGCGGGCGGCAGAACCGGTTCACCGGAAGGAGCCGCTTTTAACGATGGAATCGGATTGTCTGCAGAAGCAGACAGATGGGAGTAAGGATGAAAAATAAGATATTGACAGTCTATAAGAGCACTACGGGATTTACCCGGAAATATGCAAAGATAATTGGGGAGGCGCTTTCCTGTCCGGTCATGGATTACCGTGAAGTTACCGTGAAAGCCCTGTCGGGATATGATACGATCGTATTTGGAAGCAGGGCGCACGCAGGTAGGATTGACGGCTGTAAAAAGATACGGGAGATGTTTGAAAAGAGCGGGGCAAAGCATCTGGTATTATTTGTGACGGGTGCGACGCCGAATGCGGCGGGGGAAGTCATAGAGGCGTTCTGGAAGCAGAATCTTTCCGCAGACGAACTTTCGCAGATACCGCATTTTTATATGCAGGCCGGATTATGCTACGAAAGAATGACTTTTGGCGATAAAATGATGATGAAAGCGGCGGCGGTCATGATCAGGAAGAAAAAGGACAAATCGGATTCGGACAGGGAATTTGAAAAGGCAATTTCATGCTCCTATGATATTTTGGACCGGAAGTATGCGGAGCCGTTAATCGAATTTCTGCGTGCAGATTCTCTTTCGCAGTAGGATGTTTACGGGATGTTCACAGGAGTAGTTTTAATTATTAATTGGTTTACATTGGTTATTTGCAGTGCTATAATAGAAAGGCCAAACCACACTTAAATAACGAAAAGGGAGACTGGAAAATGAAGACAATGAAAAAAGCAAGAAAATATCTTGCATTTATCCTTGCTATGGGCCTGATGATGTCCAGCATGACGGTATTTGCAGAAGAAACAACGTCTGATGAAACGACATCTACTGAAAGTACAACAGAAAGTACAACAGAAGGCTCATCGAGCAAAGGATTGGCAAATTATTATTATTACAGCGGCGGAATCGTATCGACGGGGGGGTCTTATTGGAATACATGGTATTATTATGGATCTAAGCCGGTATTAGGCGATGGCTATGCAGATGGTGATTATTGGTATAATCCGGAGACCAAGGAATGGAAAGAGTATAACAAGGAGTTGTCAGCGTGGGTGAAGGAAGGATACCGTGCGGTTACAGCGGAAGAATACCAGGCTATGGTAGACCGCGCTGCAGCAGAGGCATATCAGGCAGAAGCAGAGGATGAAGGATTTACGGATGTAGCACAGATGCAGTATGCTCAGGCTGCTCATAAGAATGCAGGTGAATACTATAACAATGCTGTTGTTACAACTCCCGGCATCGAGGAAGCAGTTCCTGTTGCACAGGGCGGCAAGCTGGTTATTGATGGAGAAGTTACGAACGCAACGGCTTCTATCTCCAAAGTAACGGTTGCATATGTGGATTCTGTACGCGCAACACAGGAAGGCAGAGTGTTAAATGTTGTAGACGTCAGATTCCCTGCTGTTGAAGCAACGATCAATTTCTATATGCCTGGCGTTGTAGAAGGTATGAATGTTGTTGCTCTGCAGTATGAGGACGGTGTTTGGACCAATGTAGATGTAGCGGAAGTAAGAGCTGACCATGTTGTTCTGAACATGAAAGGCAATGGTGTGGTTGCATTTGTTGCGAAATAGAAAATTCTTAAACGAATAAATGAGTGTGGGGGCGGCCCACTGTCATATGAGCGCATATGACAGTGGGTCTGTTTTTTTATTCTATGGGAAATTACGACAGCCTGAATCTTTCAGGCGGGAATGCGGAGCATTCTCAGAGTTTGCCGTAGGCACACTCTTATTGTTTGCTGCTGAGCGACGATTTTTACAGAATGGATTGACATACATACCAATGGTATGATAATATGAACATACTACCGGTATGTAAGTTGCAATCATGATTCAAATGCTGTAATGGAGAAAGAGGGTTTCGTATGGCGAGGAATAAACACCCGGAAGAAACGGTCAGTCGGATTTTGGACGTCGCGACCCGGTTATTTATGGAAAAAGGATACGAGCATACTTCCATTCAGGATATCATCGATGATCTTGGCGGACTCAGTAAGGGAGCCATTTACCATCATTTCAAGTCAAAAGAAGAGATTCTGATCGCCGTTACGGACCGGATGACGGAAGAATCCAACAGGATGCTTGCCGATATCCGTGACCAGAAAGGGCTGCGCGGAAGGGAGAAGTTAGAGAAGATTTTCAAGGATTCCATCAACAGGCCCGTACAGGAGGAAATCTTTACGGCCGCGCCGAATCTGGGCAGTAATCCACGGCTGTTATTCAGCATACTGCGCGAAACGATGGACGATGCCGCACCGCATTATATTCAGCCGATCATTGAGCAGGGGGTTGCGGACGGTTCGATTGCGGCGGAATATCCGCAGGAACTTGCGGAGCTTATTATGCTCGTTGGAAATTTCTGGATGAATCCGATGATCTTTGACGATTCGGAAGAGAAGGCATGCCGGAAATTTATGATCTTTCGCCAGATGATGCAGGGCTTCGGGCTGGATATCGTCGATGACGAGCTGCTTGACAGGCTTGTGGAGCTGGCGGCTGTTTACCAGAAGAACAGGTAACGTGCCGCAGAATAATGGGAAAAGACTCTGCCCATAAACAGGGCAGATATTTTTTCATATTAATACATACCGTCGTTCGGTATGAAAAGGAGGAATTATGAAGACGATTGTTGAAGTGAACGCCGTTGAAAAGAGTTACGGAACAACGCATGTGATCGATCATTGCAGTTTTAAAATTTATGAAGGCGAAATATATGGCCTTCTTGGCATCAATGGGGCGGGAAAAACGACGCTGATGAAGATGATACTCGGTTTACAGAAGATTGACGGCGGCAGTATTTACGTTATGGGTAAAGAGACCGGCAGCAGTCCGGAGAACTTGTCGAATATCGGAAGTGTTATAGAAAATCCTGCTTTTTACGAACATTTAAACGCAGAGGAGATTTGCTTCATGCACCTTATGTTGATGAAAAAAAAGGCGGATATAGCGGATATATCGGAGACATTGCGGCTAGTGGGACTCGAGCAGGTGCGTAAAAAGCCAATCTCCCAATATTCCCTCGGCATGAAGCAAAGGCTAGGACTGGCAAGGGCAATCATCCACCGCCCCAGATTATTGATTCTGGACGAGCCGCTGAACGGACTTGATCCGGTCGCAATCATGGAGATGCGGAAGCTTATGGCCCAATTGGTGAAGGAGGGAATGTCGATTCTGCTGTCGAGCCACATCATAGGGGAAATCCGGCATACGGCACATCGAATCGGTATCCTTTCGGAAGGATATATCAAACAGGAGTTTTCGATGGCGGAGAAGGCGGCCGAATGTGGAGAACGCTTTGAGGATTATGTCGTAGAATTGATGAAAGGGGAGCGAATATGAATTTATGTAAACTTGAACTGATGAAAATAAAAGTATCGACTTATTTATGGTCGGTTGTGGGAATTTTTGCGGGATTATTGGCGCTTGGCATTCTATTCCTTTTTATTTTTCAGATAGAAATGGGCGGAAACGGTATTTCTGAAGAAGCCGCACTGTTTGGAAACTGGAATGGACTGTCAGCGCTCATGACCGCTTTGTCTTATGCCGGATTCAGTATTTTTTCGGCGGTAATTGCGGCAAAAGTGGTGGTTGGCGAATATTGTGGAAGAAATGCGGTCATTTTATTGTGTTATCCGATCAGTCGAAAAGCGATGCTCCGTGCAAAATGTCTGGTCGTATGCGGCATTACAACGATTGCCGCGTTGATCAGCAATGTGTTCGTCATAGGTTTGATGTATGTCGCAGCGGAGATTTTGAATATTGAGCCGCAAACGGCGGCGGAGCATTTTTTCTTCTTGGTCGTTTTTTCCAGTGTTTTCACGGGATTTTTATCTTCTGCGCTTGGCGTGATATCCGCAGTCGTCGGATGGAAAAAACGTTCAACAACAGCAGTGATTGTGTGCGCTCTGCTCATCGTGTGTATAACGACCAATTTTATCACGATTTCTCCGGGTAATGTGCTTGGGGTAATGTCTGCAATGTGCGCATTTTTTGTTGTGATTGCCTATGGTATGTACCATAGCCTTGCAAATGGAATTGAACAAATGGAGGTTTAGAAGATGAATCAAAAACTATTTTCAAAAGATTTCACACTGGTCATGATCGGACAGATTATTTCCCTGTTCGGCAATGCCACAATCCGGTTCGCATTGCCGCTGTATCTGCTGAATAAAACGGGTTCTTCGGCATTGTACGGGGCGGTGACTGCCTGCGCTTTTCTGCCGGCGGTGATGCTTTCGCCCGTGGGCGGCATTGTTGCGGACAGAGTGAATAAGCGGAATATCATGGTGGCGCTGGATTTTTTTACGGCATTCGTCATTCTGTTTTTTTATCTGTTCATGGGCGGACAGAATCTGGTCCTGCTCTTGACGGTCACGCTGATGCTGCTATATGGCATTGCCGGCGCTTATCAGCCTGCGGTTTCGGCCAGCGTGCCGGCGTTGGTTAAGCCGGAAAATCTGATGGCCGCCAATTCCGTCATCAATATGATCAGTTCGCTGGCGGCGCTGTTGGGCCCCGTTCTTGGCGGTATTTTATACAGCGCATACGGGCTGGAATCCGTACTGCTCGTCTGTATGGGATGTTTTCTGGCATCTGCGGTCATGGAGATTTTTATCAGAATCCCTTTTGTAAAACAGCAGAAGGGTGGGAACATATGGAAAATCGTGCAGAGCGATTTCACGGAAAGTTTCCGTTTTATCCGAAAAGACAGACCCGCCATCGGAAAAGCGTTGCTTGCGGTCTGTGGTATCAATCTGTTCTTGTCGGCGATGATCAATGTGGGAATGCCCTATATGATAACGGAAGTATTGGCCCTTGAAGCGGCGTGGGCGAACAGGCTTTATGGATTTGCACAGGGAGCGCTTGCCGCAGGCGGACTGACAGGCGGCATCTGTGCCGGTATTTTTGCAAAGAAGCTTTCGGTGGAAAAGGCAGGAAATCTGATTGTGATCTGCGCGGCCTGTGTTTTTCCGATGGGGATATCGCTGTTCCTTTTTTCTTCCGGGTTCGTTAATTATCTGGTCATGACGGTATGCTGTTTTCTGATCATGATATTTTCGACCGTTTTTACGGTGCAGATTATGTCCTTCGTACAGGCGGAAACGTCTCCTGCGCTGATCGGTAAGGTCATTGCGCTCATGTTGTCCGTTTCCATGTGCGCACAGCCGCTTGGAAGCGCGCTGTACGGCGTTCTGTTTGAAGTATGCGCGGGATGCGAATTTGTTGTCGTGTTCTTTGCGGGAATCGTTTCCCTGATGATTGCCCTGCGGCTGGGGAAAATTTTTCGGAATGGTCTGTGATAAATAGACAGGCGATATTGAGACAGGAGATATTGAGAAGGGCGTTCCGGGACGGAAAATCTACGAAAGCGGGCATTGCCGCCGTGCTTTCGCAGATTTTCTGTTGTCCGGGGATGGCCTGTGCAGGTTGTCCGACAGACAGGGTCAGTCGGCTGGGACAAAAGTATACAATTCCCTGTCATATTCCGGCTCGCCGCTTTGTCTGAACGGATAAGAATCATATTCATCCCGGGTGATTTCCAGATAAACCGTTTTCCCATCATGTGACAAAGATATCAGGCAGAGATTGTTTTCATCGAAAAGTTCTGTAATATCGGATTTCTGGTCATAGTAGTATACCCAGACCCGGCCCTCATTATCTTCCTCGATGGAGGCGTGTTGATTCATGCTTTCCGCGACCTCTCCGGCATCCATCCAGGTTTCTTCGCCGTCATCACCGATAGAGACGCCACCGCCGCCTGTCTGCCCGGTTTCGCCGTCGTGTTCATAGGTAAAGGTATATCCGCCGCCGCCGTTTTCCGTTACATCGACCTGTGTTTTTTCTCCGTAAAGCCACATGGAAAGCTTTTCCTGAATGCCGCCGATATCTGCGGCGTATACGGTTCCGGGAATGCCGATGATGACCGCGCAGGCGATTGCTGCGGCGATTGCCATGTTTGTTTTGTGTTTTTTCTGAATATGTGCCATTTCTTCTACCTCCAAAGATAATCGTCCGGAGGGATGAAGCGCTGAAAATGCCTGTTTGTACCGTTCTTTATTTGTCATCATTCCATTCCTCCTTTAATGTTTCCCGAAGCAGAGCGCGTCCGCGCGACAGTCTGATTTTGACATTGCTTTCGCTAAGCTTTAGAATATCCGCGATTTCCCTGACGCTGTAATCCTCATAATAAAATAAATGAATCACGATGCGGTACTTTTCCGGAAGGCGCATGACGGTTTCGAACAGATTTTCGGATTCGGGCGTCTCAAAGGTCAGTGTCTCCATATAGTCCTCGAGGGAAAGTTTATTGCGCCTCCAAAAGGTCTGATTGACGTTTTTTGCTTTGTTGATCGCTACTCTGATCAGCCATGCGCGAATATGCTGCTCGCTGTCAAATTCTTTTTTGCTTGTGTAATACTGGATGAACGTATCCTGAACGATATCCTCTGCGTCCTGTGCATTTTTGCATACATTGAATGCCACAGCGAACAGGTTGTTCTGGTATAACGCCGCCAGTTCCTGTACTGACTGCTTCATGGGTACTCCTTTGTTCTTCTTGTATTTGAAAGGCCTTTCACTCATAATACAATTAAAAGGAAGGGTTGGTTACAAAAATTTGAAAAAAGATGCAACTATGATACATTTATCCTGTAAAATATGAGAAGACAAAAGAGAACAAAAAGAGGTATACGGTATGCTAAATAGAAAGAGGCGTGGCATGGAAGCGGGGATATTACTGGCGGTCACGGTGTGGACGGTTTGTCAGACAGAAGAGGCCGGCCGGGCAGCGGTGAATATAGCATCGTTGGATGCTTGTGCATGTGAAATGGCCGTACAGGATATGTTAGTATACGATGCGGCCCAAACAGCAGTACTGGAAGCAAGGGCGGCGGCATGGGATGACGAGGAAGCGGCGGCGCGGGAAGCGGAAAATGAGCCGGAAGGCGGATTCCATGTGACATATCAGGGAGATGAGGCCGAACGTTTCATTGAACTGCGTCACTGTGACTGCGTGTACGATACGGATGATATCCAGATTTATGCCGAATATCTTTACTGGCTGATGGTGCCGGAGAACTTTCCGTATAATCAGTATGTGCTCTATATACGGACGCCGCAGGAGGAATTGCAGCTATATCCGGTCAGGGATTTTCTGGTCGATGAAGAACATGGCATTCTTTATACGAAGATTGCGGGAGATGACGGTTTTTTTAAGGTGCAGAGCATGTCTTTTACGGGAACAGACGGCCCTGTGCTGAACTCCATGCAGGAAATCTTTGACATGGAGCAGGCGGAAGAAATGCTATGCAGTGCATATCATGAAGAAATGGGAAGCGGAGCGGACGGCGGTCAGGAACTTTTTTCGAATATTACGGTGGAGTTGACTGAGGTGTGCGCGGACGGAGCCGGGCTTTCGGAAACCGGGGCAGGAGAGGATGACGCCGGGGTTCCGGGAACTGAGGCAGGAGAGGATGGAGCCGGGCTTTCGGAAACCGGGTCAGGAAGGAAAGACGCCGGCATCCTGAAAGGAGAAATCGGCGGTATCGAAAAAATGACGGGCCAGCGGTATTATGCGGATTGGAAGGTCGATATGGCGGACGGCGCTTTGTCCGTCGCGCTATGTGTTCCGAAGCAGTATGATTCGGTGAAGGATAAAGAAACATTTGCAGACTGTGACAGAATTTTTGACCAGATCGAGCAGGGTGACTGGTCTGATGTAAAGTCCATAGAGGAACAGTATCTGTGGGGTTTGGATGCGGAAGAATGGCTGCGCATGGATGTCAACGGGGATGGAATGCCGGAACTTGTCGGCGGCTGGGTGATAGAAGAACTGCCGGATTATGTGGACAGCCGGAAAATAGAGATTTCTGTGATCTTTGCTTATCAGGATGGTATGGCGGAGATGGTCTACCTGGATGTCAACGATGGGATGGAGTTTCTGTTCATTACGGCAGACGGAGAACTCGTCTATGAATGGGGCGTATCCGGCGGGCCGACGACGAACGTTTTCAGACGGTGCACATTCGACCTCAAATGGAATCGGGAATATCTGGATACGCTGGTCAGATACAGGTTCCCGGAAATACTGGATGAAGATGAGTCGTTTGCGGAAGAACGGGAATATTACCGGGAACATTATCCTGACACCTACGGGGCCGGCGGCAGCGGTGTTTATTGTCTGCGGGACCGGCCCAAAACAGAAGATGAATTAAAACATAACGATGACGGGCAGTATACTGTCAGGGAATCTCTGACGGAAGAAGAATTTTTGAAGCTGTATGAGGAATGGACAGGCTGGGACTTTTATAAAGCAGCGAATGTGCATTGAAACGCTGTGCGCCGCCGTCCGAAATTTTTATCACAAATTTTCTGCCGTTTGAAACTTTTATACAGTTTCATTCGTATTAACAGTGAGGGGGCACGATAAGACAGAATATGACGAGACAATTATTTGAGGCATATTTCAGGGAGCAGTATTCTCTTGTGTATCGTGTGGCGTTCATGCAGATGAAACGGCATGCGGATGCGGAGGACGCAGCGCAGGAAGTATTCATGAGACTGTTGAAATATCAGCCGCAGTTTGAAAACAAGGAACATGAAAAAGCGTGGTTCATCAAAACAACGGTGAACCTTTGCCGGGATATCCTGAAAAGTAAGTGGAACAGCACGACCGTCAGTATCGAGAAGATACCGGAACAGGAAAAAGGCTATTTTCACCTCCCCTATATGAAAGAAGATGAGACCTTATGGGAGGTGCTCACGCTTCCGGAAAAGTACCGGGACTGCCTTTACTTTTTCTATTATGAGGATTATTCCATCAAAGAAATCGCAAAACTTCTTGGAACGCCGGAAAATACGGTAAAGACAAATTTAAAGAGGGGCAGGGAAGCCCTGAAAAAAAGGTTGGCAGACGAAAAGAATGGAGAATGAGTATGAATGTAAATGGAATTGGAAAACAGCCTTGTTACGAGAAAACGAACGGAGTCGGAAAAAATCAAAAAAATGCGGGCAGCAGCTTTTCGAAGAGTCTGTCTGAAAATCTGAACGACCGGGCGGGGAACGGTCAGGTAAAAGAAGAAAACGCGATGCCTGCGAGCCCGCTTCTCAATACCGCATATGCTTATCGGAATGTGGCTCCGGCGGCAAATGTGCCGGGAAACAGTAAGGCAGGAACGTCAAAAGACGGAGCAGCGGCTGTGACGGAAAATGGCAGGGCCGGTTCACAGGCGGTAAAGACCTGTGAGGCAAGGCGTGTGACTTATCTGGAAAGCGACTATGTCAAGTCTTGTGCCGTGCAGGGATTTGCCCTGATGGCGCAGGTTGATGTGGACAGCCGCAGCGTATATGTCGAGCAGAAGCTGGAAAACGGTATTTTGAAAGGTTATGAGGTGTCTATTGATGAAGTGGCGCAGGATACGACTGACCCAATCGAGAGAATGGCGCTGGAAGCCTGGGAGAAGAAGGGAGCCGGAGAGGAAAAAGAACTGACGGAACTGACCGTAGAGGAAGCATTGGCGGAATTTTATGATTTTATCCAGGACAGGATTAAAAACGGACCGCCGAAATATATGATCGGCAATTCCGAATTTTCCGTTACGGAATGGGATAAGCTTCTGGAAGATTTCGACGACCAGCTGGACGCTCTGCGGGAAGAGATGCGGGAACGTATCGAGAAGATGCAGGCGCAGCAGATGAAAGCGGAACTTTCACAAAAGCTGCAGGGGCTGCAGGATGAGGTGCAGGAAGCAGAAGAGGAAGAAACAGAGGAAAAGCTGCTGAGCGCATTATTTCAGAATAAGAGTATGTAGTTTTTTTCAGGGGAGTTAGAATAGAAAACAGCAGGAGGGAATTTGACAATGGCAGTTACAGGAATTGGACAGGGAAATGTGGTGGTTTATAACCCATTTCAACGCGGCAGAAATTACCGCAGTGATGAGACACCGGAATTCAATGAGGCTCTTTATGGAAGCGGCGGCGTGGAACAGGATATGGCGAAAGCATTCCGCAGTTCGAATATCGACCCGTTATCGGTGGATCCAAGAAATGCTTCTTATGAAGAAATACAGGCATTGAATGAACATCTGGTCGAGAAGGGCTGGTTGAAGGAAGAAGATTTGGATTCCTTCGAGCATCCGGTGAAAGATGATACGAAGAGAGCAGACTATTTAAGCGCTCTGCGGAAATGGCGCGATACGCAGTATCAGGCCGGAAATATGGTCGGATACAAGAATGCGGCCAAGGTGTGTGACGCATGGTCAAATGTCGCTTTGGAAAAAGACGGAAAAGTGCAGGAAACGGGCGTCAGCCGGATGTATGCCAAAGAGGGACGGGCGACAAGCGGTATCATCGGTTTTGGCACATTGGATGATGGAACGACCTATTCGGCAAGTTATGCGTCAAATTCCACCGTCGGAAATCCTGTCATCGAAATCAGAATGCAGAGAAATAATGGGAAAGAAGAACTCTATATGGTCAGTCCGAGAAACGTTGACCCGACGAACGCTTCCCAGATTGAAATATTCGCTTTGTGCTCTTATGCTGATTCTCAGGGAATCGCAGGCGGCTCTACGGGCAGTTATACATATCAGAAACTGCTTACTTATGCGCAGTATGGCGGCATGGGGGATATGAGGGCGAAGTCTGCGGATGCGTTCAAGTCAACCCAGAAGGACTGGAGCAGCTTCGTGTCCGACAGCCGGATCAATGCTTTGGATGAGGCCGGAAAAGCGGAGGCTTCCTGGGGAAGAGCGCTTCAGAATCTTTTCGGAAAATTGGAGCAGCAGAATGCTGACAAGGAAAAAGTGGATGGACGCAGTGCGTCGGAACTTCAGTTTCAGGCGGTTGCGGATACCTTACCGGAAGATAACGGCGTACCGTACAATTATCTGGCAAAAGACGGTATCATCGATTATAACGGTGTTGTATTCGTGTGCGATGAAGAGCATAAAGCACTCTGTCTTGGCGATGTGAGCGATAAGAGCAAATGTTTGAACATTCCGCTTTCCGGCGGCGGCTGTCTGATCGTCAACCGGGATAGTCTGGGCAGTCTGGCGAAGGCAATCGGAATGTTCTCGCCGGAGGATGTGAACCTGATCATGCGGGCAATCGCTGAGGATGCGAAGATACAGCAGATGAAGCAGCAGATTGATGACGAAACGTCAGGGCTTGACATTGCGGAGCAGACGGGCGGCGACGGCACCGAGGAGGGAGCAGAGGAAATCGGAGAAATAGCTGTTGCGGGAACGGCTGTAGGAGAGGCAGCGAAGAACGGGAAAACCGTTGCGGGAGAAGAGAAGAAAGAGGAAAAGATATAACCCATAGGTATAAACTGGTGAACAAAACGAGACTTCTTCGGAAGTTTCGTTTTTTTTATACTGTTGATAAAGAAAAAATGACAGCGAAGGAGAGAACGATTATGAAAAAAATGACAGTATTATTGTTGAGCACATTGATGATCATGAGCCTTACTGCCTGCGGCGGTTCAAAGAGTGAGAGCAGTGGTGCGGCAGCTGCACCGGCAGATGGAAGCACGGCATCAGTAAACGAGAGCGCAGGTACGGCATCGACTGATGAGAGTACAGACACAGCCACAACCGGTGAGAATACGTTACAGGATAGTGCGCAGACGGCAGAAGCGCAGAGCAGTGCGGCAGCTATGGAACCGGAAAGCGGAGATGGGAAAACATTGGTCGTTTATTATTCCGCAACGGGAAATACGGAGGATGTTGCGAATTATATTGCGGGTGCAACGGATGCAGATATTCTGAAACTGGAACCGGTAGATCCGTACAGTGCGGATGATCTGAGATGGTCGGATGAGAACAGCCGGGTGGTATATGAGCATGATAACCCGGAGGCGAGGGTTATGGAACTTGCAGCGGCGACTGTGGATGACTGGGAATCCTATGAAACCGTATTTATCGGTTATCCCATATGGTGGGGAATCGCTGCATGGCCGGTAGACGCTTTTATTGCGGCAAATGATTTTACGGGGAAAACGGTAGTGCCTTTCTGTACCTCTTCCAGTTCCGAACTGGGCGAAAGCGGTGAATTGCTGGCTGAGGCGGCCGGAACAGGAAACTGGCTGACAGGCGAAAGATTCCCGTCAAGCGCTTCCGAAGAAGATGTTCGGGAATGGGTGGAGAGTCTGGCGTTGGAGTTTCCCTGACGCCGGTGCATCTGGTTATGTCACACAGGGAAAGGAAACATATCGGGATTTTATCATCGATAACGTATTTCATTCCGAGGCGGAAGGCGACATCCATTACAATGTCTATCTTCCGGAAAGCTATGACGGAAGCCGCCCCTATGCCCTGTATTTTACTTTGCCCGGCTATGAAGGACTGTATTTTCAGGGCACTGCCGCCAACCTGTATTCCGAGGAATTTGGTTTTGAAGCGCAGAAGTATAATGATGAGATGATCATTGTCGCTCCGCAGTTGAATGACTGGGGAGAAACTTCGGCGGACCAGACGATTGTGCTGGTAGAATATTTTCTGGAGCAGTATAACATTGATGCGGATAAAGTATACGCAAACGGCTTTTCCGGCGGCGGCGAGACCATGTCTATCGTGATGGGAAAGCGCCCGGACCTGTTTACGGCTTATCTGCATGTCAGTTCACAGTGGGACGGGGAATATGAGCCCGTGGTCAGGCAGCGCCTGCCCGTATATTTTGCCATTGGCCGGAGAGATGAGTATTACGGTTCCGGGCCGACACAGGAGGCATATGATACACTTTATGGGATGTATGAGCAGGAGGGGCTTGACCGGGCCGAAATTGACAGGCTGCTCGTGCTTGATATCAAAGAACACGATTATTTCGCGGAGCGGAACGCGCCGAATGAACATGGCGGAGGTGGTCTTTTCGCTTATGATGAGGAAATTATGGGGTGGCTGTTTTCCCAATGAGTTCTGCCCTTTATGAACGTTATGATTTCAATGGGGAATATTGCATAATTTATCGATTGTATTAGCATGTACGTTCCGATGTTGTAGGTTTTCCTTTCCCTTGAATTTTCTCTTATTAGGATTCATAATGGCAGGGAAGAGAACATAAGGGAAAGTCTAAGGGAAAGCTCACATTGCATAAATTTAGTATTTTCAATGATTAGAGCGATTCACGATAAAAAAATATAACGGTTATTAAATTCCTTAGATTTTGTAAAGACACAACTAAAATTTATGGAGGTAATAATATGATGAAAGAACTCAGAAAGAAAAGGGCGATTGCCACCAGTATAAGCCAAAGAAAGGATGTGATGCAGATTTAATAAGAAAGGACTTTAACGATATGAAGAAAATTCCAAACCCGGATATGGTTTTTCCTAATGAATATAAAACTTCCTGTTTTATCAAGAATGTTATCAAGGCTCCAAACATTTCTGTTGGAGATTATACTTATTATGATGATACGGTCGATCCTACAAACTTTGAAAAAAACAATGTTCTTTTCAACTATCCAGAGTTTGGCGAAAACCTTATCATTGGAAAGTTTTGTCAGATTGCTTCTGGCACCAGGTTCATTATGGGCCCGGCAAATCATCGCCTTTGCAGTGTGACCACTTATCCTTTTAATGTGATTGGAGGTGCGTGGGCAGAAAACACACCACCACACATGGAACAACTTCCGCATAAAGGCGATACAATTATTGGAAATGATGTGTGGATTGGTCGTGAAAGTGTTATCATGCCTGGTGTGAAAATTGGCGATGGAGTAATTATTGCCGCTTATTCCGTTGTGACTAAGGATATTCCTGCTTATACGGTTTATGGGGGCAATCCGGCAAAGAAGATCAAAAATCGCTTTGATGATGAATTGACGGATTTGCTGCTTCGTTTTCGCTGGTGGGATTTGGAACCGCAGAGTTTAATAGATATTCTTCCGTTGCTTTGCGACCCCGACTTAGATAAAGTAAAGCGAATATTGCAAAAAAGATTAGCATCGGAACTGATAACTTCCGGTTTGCAGGCAGATAGCCGTCTAAAAATCATAAGCAATAAATCATAAGAGAATTTTTAACAAGATAAACAATTAAGGGCTGCTCAATTGAAAGGGTAGCCTTTTTCAATTTCCAGACTAATTTTTCCGAAAGGGGAGTAAAAAATAAACCTTGAAAAAAGGTCAACATGTTGTCTGCAAGACGCACCAGAAGGACATACGCTCCAATACCTACAACATCATTCCGAGGGAGCAGAGGGAAGTCATAGAGGACTGCCACGAAGCCATTATTCCTAAAGCGGAGTGGGAAAAGGTACAGCAGCTTATAGACCGCAGACCGCCGATTATGAAGGGGAATAACTGCCCGTATTACAATATTTTTCATGGCATTGTCTATTGTGCCACTTGTGGGAAGTCCATGCAGGTACGGTATGAAAAAGTGGGCAGGACAAACAAAGACCGCCGAACAGGGAAAGAACGTGAGCCAATAGACAAGGCATATTATATCAAAGGATTCTGGAGTAACCAGCATTGTGGGAATGTCATATAACTGGCTGCCTTATGGAGCTATGGGGAACTCTGTTTGCAGGATGTGGGAAAGCTGTTCTTTGCTTTTCCATATGCTATGAACAAAGTTATCTATGAAGGAATAGCCAGTTATGCATATTTCCATGATGATTGTTTAAAATACTTGCAACTATCCGTTTGGATGCAAGTGGCAGAGTATAGAGAGACAAGGAAAATTGATTTATTATAATGACCCGTCCCCACCAGCATAGACACCTAAAACGAAAGGATTCTATCCGGTTC
>CAMWXB010000055.1 GCA_947178125.1 uncultured Lachnospiraceae bacterium
AATGGCCGCCCGGCACTGATGAGGCAGGCCGGAAAGGATAAAAGGGTGAAAAGAGACAGTCTGGTCTTTATCTTTTATATACTCGGTATCATAGCAGGCATTTTTATTGTCATACTGCTAGAAAGATACGGTCTGTAAGAACTGGATGATATAATGCGAAGCTACAGAGGTAAGTATGCCGGCAAGGAATCCCCAGAGACGGTTCATCCATATCTCGCGGCGTTTCAGGAGGTATATGGAGGACTCGCGTCCTTCACGGATGATGTATGGATGGTTGCTGTTATCGGCATATGACAGGGAAACACATTCTACGGCCTGCAGGGCTTTTAAAACTTTTAATTTTGACCTGGTGTCGGAAAACTTTAAAGCCGCTTCACCTGTAATAAAATCATTGTTCAGATACCATTGCTTTTCAAGCATATGCAGACAATGGCGCATTCTGATTCGCATGATTAGACCATTCATAATAATCTCCATTCCTATTCCTCAGCTTGTGGGCCTGGGGCCGCAGGCACAGGTCGCGTGTGAAAGATTTATTTTTCACACATCCGGGTATATGGAGATTGTATCACAGAAGAAAATCTGGAGCAATGCACTATATTGTGTGTTTTATATGAAAATTGAAAGAAAAGTCGAAACAGGAAACGGCAGGTTTCCTGTCCGCCGGACTTAGCCGCCCGGCGCTGATGAGACAGGCTGGCGTAAAGGGGGTGTTTGAATGCCAAGAAAAAGGCCGCTTACGGAACTTGGACGGCAAATCAGGGCGGAGCTCGACCGGAAGGGCTGGACGCAGCGGGAGCTTGCTGACAAATGCGGCATCAATTACCGCGTCGTCAATGACGTGATGACCGGTCAGAACAGGAAACCGGAGAACATTGCGAAGATAAAGGAGATCTTGGGATGCCGGGAAGAGAAAGATGCTGTATGAAATGGAAAGAGCCGTACCCTTGCGGATACGGCCTGGAAAAAATCAGGTCAGAATAGGAGTTAGACCTGACATCTAAAGCGTATCATTGCGGAAGGAAAATGTCAAGGAGCAAAGAAGGTGATGGATTGGAATATCTGACAGTGAAGGAATATGCAGAACTGCGCGGATGTACCGAACGGTATATAAGAAAACTGATAGATGAAGGAAAAGTGACAGCGGAAGAATCTTGGGGTAAAGGTGGAAACAAAGGACTTATTTACCGCATTTCTTTGGCATCTATAGAACCAAAACTGCAAGTCAAATATAGGCGCATATGTAGTCGGAAGGAAAATGCCGGGAAGCCGAAAGAACAAAAGCCGGTCCTGCTTCCGGATGTGGAACACCTGACAGCAGAGGAACGGGAAGAGATCGTTTTCTGGCAGGATATTCTGGCGGAATGGGAAGATTACAGACCACCGGGCAGGAGCAGGAAGGAAGCCACAGCGGATTTTGTTGTGTATCTACAGGGAAGGCATCCGGAAATTACATTTTCGGAGCGGATACTGTACAGGAAGGCGCAGGCACTGCGGGAGTCCGGACCGGTCGCACTGGTAGACAGGCGCGGAAAACATGGGAAGCATAAAAAGGCGGTACCGGATAAAGTATTCGATATCTTTGAGTATTTTTATCTGGATCAGAGCAGAAAATCTATTCAGCTCTGTATTACATTGACGGAACTGGAGATCAGACAGCATCCTGATAAGTATGACCAGAGCCTTTTACCGCTTGCATCTTCGGCATCTTTTGTCAGAGAAGTGGAAAGAAGCATTCCGGTGCCCGTGTTGAAATATTTCCGGCTGGGAGAGAAAGCATTCAAAGATGAATGTGGTAATTACATAGAGCGTACTTATGACGATCTGCACAGTAATGACATCTGGGTCTGCGATAACCATACATTTGACATCTTTGTAAATAACGGGGAGCAGAAAAAGCCTGCAAGGGTGTATCTGACAGGGTTTCTGGATGTCAGGAGCCGGAAGATGGTCGGCTGGTATGTGACGGACGCTCCATCATCCGACGCGACACTGCAGGCTCTCCGGCGGGGAATCGATGCCTACGGCATACCAAAGATGATCTATTCCGATAACGGCCGGGAGTTCCTGACGCATGATATCGGAGGCCGGGGGTTCCGGAAGAGCGCAAAGACGGATGAGCACGAACCGCCTACAATCCTGAAGCACCTGCAGATAGAGTTCAGGACTGCGCTTGTCAAGAATGCCAGGGCAAAGATCATCGAGAGGGCTTTTCTGGAGATCAAAGAGAGCTTTTCCAAGCTGTTTGAAGGCTATACCGGCGGCAATATTCTGGAGAGGCCGGAGCGGCTGAAAACAATGGGGAAGAAAGCGGATAATTTCATCCTCTTGGATGATTTTCGCCGGTATGTGGATACATTTCTCGCCGGATGGTTCAATAAACAGAACCACAGCGGCACCGGGATGAATGGGAAGAGCAGGGATGAAGTCTATGCAGCCTGCCTCTATGAACAGCGCATGGCCACACCGGAAGAATTGAACCTGATGATGATGCGCACCACGCGGATGCAGACCGTCAACCGCGGAGTAAAAATTAGATTTGGTGATGAGGATATCCGGTTCTATTCAGATGAATTGATCATGCAGCATGATCATGAGAAAGTATATGTCCGCTATAATCCGGATGATCTGGCGGAAGTCCGTATCTATGATGAACAGGACAGATTCCTGTGCACGGCGCCGCAGCAGCCTAAACACAGTTATTTTTCCTCAAAAGATGAGGTTGCGGAGTTTATGAGGGAGAGCAGGAAGCTCTTAAAGACCGTCAAGGCCTATAAAAAACAGAAGGGCATTGAAGCGGATGATGAGCTTGAACTTATCATGCGGGAGGCAGAGGCTAACATGGCAGCAGGAGAACGGCTCGATCCAAAGATCATTACACCGATCAGGGCGGTTGATGAAAGCAATGAGATGGATGTGCTGGCTCAGGCGGTGGGCGGAACGATGGAGCCTATTGACTGGGAGAAGGCGCTGGAAAGATTGGAAAAAGTGAAAAAAGAATAGAGGAAAAAGAGTATGGAACAGAAAATGGCAGAAATGATGGAAGAGGAAAGGACAAAGATGACGTATGACCAGGCGGCGGAATTTATACGTCAGTACATAGAAACCGCCGGAAAGAAGCAGTCGCAGGTAGCGCAGGAACTCGGGATCTCTCCGGGAGCTTTATCATCGTTTCTTTCAGGAACTTATAAAGCACCGCATACGATTATCATTAGGATTGAAGATCTGGCGGCTATCAATACACAGAAAAATGTTGCACCGACTGCACCGGCCTTCAAGGATACCAGTATCAGTAAAACTGTCAGTCAGGCAATCCGGTACAGCCATCTGCAGGGAAAGATTTCAGTCGTATATGGAGATGCCGGAGTCGGCAAAACAGTGGCATACAGAAATTATCTGGAAAACAATACGTTGGCCATTGGGATAACGATTTCTCCTACATATGCGTCAATAACCGGGGTAAATGAATTGATCGCAGAGCAGCTCGGTGTACGGGAACGTGTGGCAAGGAAACAGACAGCAGAGATCATAAACAAACTCAGGGGATCTGGAAGAGTACTCATTATTGATGAAGCGCAGCATCTTAATGCAAGGGCACTGGATCATTTAAGGTGTATTTCTGATGAAAGCGGTATTGGGATCTGTTTTATAGGAAATCATCAGGTATATAGAAAGCTGTTGGGTTCCCAAGAAGCAGATTTTGCGCAGATGTTCTCAAGGTTAGGAATGCGGAAGCAGGTACTTGTTGGAAATATTTCTAAGAATGATGTGCAGACGGTATTCGGTGAAATGGTACCAGAGCAGGATGCGATTGAAATACTGTATCGGATATGCAGAACTAATTATGGCCTGCGTGGGGCGGTGAATGTATTCATCAATACGGCAGCAGTATTTGAACAGATCACCGCATCAGGGCTTACCAAGATGATGCGGGAAATGAATATAGGGTAGGTGATAAATATGTCAGGACTGGAAGAATTGAAAGAGAAATACTGGAGAACTGTTTCGATGACAAGGAAATCCGGAAGGATCGCGGGCAGTGTCAAAGAGCGGATAGAGCGGGAATGGAGGAGATTCGACGAGGAAGTCATTCTGGAGGCACTGCGGATACATATCAGCAGGTATAAGGATTATAAAGAAAATTATACGATCGGCATCATGCGCAACATTCAGAAACAGAAAGATGCCACAGGCCGGGTAGGAAACAGTAATAAATTTGGCAGTATGATGAAGCAGGATTATGATATGGAGTCGCTGGAAAGAGAATTGTTGGCAAATTAGCCGGAAAGGAGAAACATTATGGCAAGAAAAAGAGTAACAGAACCGCAGCTTGGAAGTTGGGAGGAAGTGGACGGATGTCTGAAAGTGATGGCTGATGCAGAAAATGAGATATCCAAGATCGAGGCGGAAATGAACAGACAGATTGCCGCGATCAAAAAAGATGCAGAGGAAAATGCGAAGGAGCATAAGGCACTGATCAAGCAGAATGAGAGCAAGATCAAGGAGTATACGGGGGCACATAAGGAGGAACTGAAGGGAAAAAGTAAAATACTTACCTTTGGCACAGTTGGATTCCGGCTCAGTACAAAACTGCTGCTCCCGTCATCCATAACGGAGGTGATCCTGAAACTCCGTGAAAGAGGGATGCTGGACTGCATCAATGTAAAAGAAAGCGTTGATAAGGATGCCATCAAAAAATATGGAGAAGATGATATCGTGGCTATCGGCGGTTATCTGCAGAAAACGGATACTTTCTGGTATGAAACGGATAAAGATGCGCTGGCCGCAGATTAACAGAAAGAAAGGCTGTGGAAAGAATGGGAAAAGTCATATCAGTAAGCCAGATGAGAAAAATCTATGCCCTTGCAAGGGAGCGGGGCATGGACAGTGACCTGCTCCATGCACATATGCAGGCGCTTACGGAAAAAGAGAGCATGAAAGAGCTGACAATGTCGGAAGGGATCCGGATGATAGAGTCGCTGGAAGGAAAGCCGACAGAATTGAAAGGCCAGATAAAAGCGAGCTATAAGCAGATGCAGTATATTTACGGATTGATGAAGCGATTGGGGTGGGTAACAGGCACAGGTGAACCAGATACGGAAAGGCTGGATAGATTTTTACAATCTCCAAAGGCTGGTATCAATCTGGGAAGCTATAAATGGCTTACAAAGGAAAAAGCAAGTAAGCTGATCGAAGCGTTGAAGAGCATATCCGAAAGAACGAATGCGGAAGATAAGGAATGTACTTCTTGCGGAGAAGGAAGAGGTGGTATATAATGAGACAGTCAGGTTATAATGCAATGACTTCCCAGGCAGAGAAGATCTTTGATGCGTTGGAGCCGGATGATCTTCAGGAGAACCACAGGGAGATCGCGGATGTAGTAGGATTTGATAACCTGATAAAACTGATAGAACATTTTGGTGGGAACAGCATCTATATTCCGCAGAAATATGAACTGTATCGGTTCAAGTTATATGCGACGATCCTTAAACAGTATGATGGGACCAATATCAAGCGGCTTGCTACGGATTATGGCATATCCGAAAAGACGGTGTATACCATCGTAAAGGATAAACTTTTAAAGGGAAGTGCGAAAAAGCAGCTGGAAGGACAGTTATCGTTTGCAGATATAGGTCTGGTGTAATGTCTGAAAAAATTTGAAAGTTACAATTTTAAATGGCAGGTGCCCTCAATTACAATAGCCATGTACAGGAGACTGTATGTGGCTATTATTATATTCAAAATTGGAGGATTTTCTTATGTTTACAACAACTATCATGGCATTACTGGCAGTATTTGCAACACTGACGTCGTTACTGACGCAGGGATTAAAGAAGTTTCTGGATGAGATGAAGATACGCTACGCGTCGAATATTCTTGTGCTGATCTGCTCCTTAGTCATCGGATGCGGAGGAACTACGCTGTATTATGTGAATTATCAGGTGCCCTTCAATGCGCTGAACAGTGTATACCTTGCATTGATGGGAATAGCAAACTGGATGGTGTCGATGCTTGGATATGACAAGGTAAAGCAGGCTATCGGTCAGATCGGGACGATTGGTAAGGAGTGATCATATGAAGGCATTGAAGAACATCGGAGATATATCAAAGTATAATGCGATATCCAATTATTCGTTGCTTAAAAGTCATTTTGATGGCGTCATTGTAAGAATCGGATATCGCGGTTATGCTGCGGGAACAATCAAAGAAGATACCTTGTTCAGGAAACATATGGCTGGATTGGAGAATGCCGGGATTCCTTACGGGTTTTATTTTATGTCACAGGCAGTAACGGAGTCGGAAGCGATCGCGGAGGCGGATTACTGCTGGGAGCTTACCAGGGAGTATCAGCCGGCTTATCCGGTCTATTATGATTCGGAGCTTTCCAATCCGAAAGGAAATGGCCGGGCAGATAATCTGAGCAAGGGAGACCGTACCGATATAGCAAGGGCATTTTGCAGGAGATTGGCAGAACTTGGTCTGATGGCCGGAGTCTATGCGTCTAAGGCTTGGTTTCAGGAAAAACTGAATGCGGCAGAACTGGCTGAATATAGTATCTGGGTCGCGCAGTATAACAGCAGATGCGAACATACGCTAACCCCATATGATATGTGGCAGTATACAAGTAAATATCAGATTCCGGGTTTATCCTGTTATTTTGACCGTTCTTATTGTTATAAGGATTTTTCGTCAGAGATCCTTTATGAGACAGTATCGGATGCAGCCGAACTGCTTGAAGGTATCCATATATACAGTTTAAAAGAGCAGGGAGATAAGACGTTCCTGATCGATGGAAAGAAAAGCAATTTTAAGATCAGGGAATTCCGCTGTAAGGATGGAAGCGACAACATACTCATTGATAGTCAGCTGGTCAGAATACTGCAGGATGTGCGGAATCATTTCGGAAGAGCGGTTTCTATAACCAGTGCATACCGTACGCCTGGTTATAACAAAAGCATAAAGGGCGCTACGGACTCTTATCATACAAAAGGAATGGCTGCGGATTTTACAGTAACAGGCATATCGAATCGTGAGGTCGCTTCTTATCTTGAAAAGTCTGGCGCGAAAGGAATTGGATTCTATAATTATACCGGCGGATTCATCCATGCGGATACAAGAACGCACAAGTATCTCTGGCAGCAGGATGGCAGGAATGAAAAATATTACAGCGTTTCCGGATTTGGCAGCTATTCTGTGTATGTGGTCAAAGACCAGCTTGTATCTACGGTAAGATATAATGACCGAAACGAATATGTAAAGCTGCTGCAGACGGAACTCGGGATCAAAGCAGATGGAATTTTCGGACCGGCGACAGAAGATGCCGTCCGGATGTTCCAGAAGACACATGGACTTTCGGTGGATGGCGTAGCTGGCTACAATACATGGAGCGTATTATTATAAGAAAAGGGATGCCGTCATGACTGATAAAAAGCTAAAGGCAGCTTCGGCCGCCATATATCTGACAGCTGCCTTGCGTGTCGTGACTGGCATTTCCTGCTTGGGAGGACACAGCATGGATGGAATGGGAATTGTTGAGACAATTAAATTTATTACGGAAGTAGGGATCACACCCGTGTTGCTGGTCTTATTTGTCTGGTTTTTTATCAGCCGTTCAAAAGATGATGATAATAAGGTGAAGGAAGCTTATAAGACAGCACAGGAGAACATGGAACGGAACAATGAGGCAGTCAGGGAGAGGGAAGATTATCTGATGGCCGAGAGTGCAAAAAGAGAAGAGATCATCCGGCAGGAAGCAGAGCGCAGGGAAAAACTGATCCGGCAGGAAGCGGAAAAGCGGGAGAGCATCCTGATGGCGAGTCAGGACAGGATGCTTGGAACACTGGATAACATAGCAGGTTCTTTGAACAGGATGGAAGGCGCATTGACGAAGTTGGAAGTGTCTTTTTCAAAATCAGAGGCAAGGCTGGATGTCATAGAAAGGAAACTTGGAAATGGATGCGATCAAGGTGATGGAAGCTAAGCTGCTTCGGGGCAGTGTGATTGAAAAGCTATATCTGACTTATGGAACGGATATCAGAATATCCGCGCTTAAAAATACGCTGCGCAGTAAAGGTTTTATTCCGGATACAGAACTGAAAAAAGTGATCTTTTATCTGGGTGGGGAAGGAAAGAAGTATATCCATGTAGAGATCAATAAGGATAACTGGACAGACAGCCTGATATGGCTGACACCTGCAGGAGTCAATCTTGCGGAGAGAGATGTGGAAGATATAGGAGTGGTTTTTGATGAGTAATCTATTGGATCTGGCGGCAAAGGAGATTTTAAGAAAAGAAATACTGCAGCTTTGTTTTGAAGCGGCTCCGGAAGGATGCAGTATGGATGTGCTAAGAGCAGCATTTTCCCATGATGGGGCAGAAGATGCAAGAGAACTGGAAAAACAGGTGGGATATCTTGAAGCAAAAGGCATGGTGTCCACAGAGAAAGTAGAAAACAAGGTTCTGAATCTTTCCAAGACGATCGTTAAGATCACGGCGGCAGGAATCGACCTGCTGGAAGGAAATGCGGAACAGGTCAAAGGGATTGGTGTGTAGCTATGGGAAATGACAGGAATCGGAGTCATGGGAAAATTGAAGCCTTGCCAATACCGTTGAAAAAGAAGGTGGAAGAGAAGCTGCTGACGGGGGAGACCTATGAAGAAATTGCTTCTTATCTGCAGGAACAGGGCGAGGATGTTCATTTTTCCAGTGTGGGACGGTATGGAAGGAAATTTCTGAATAAGTTCGAGTCTGTCCGGATCGCAAAGGAGTACGCAAGGCTTCTTGCGGAGGATAATGCGGAACGTCCGGCAACGGAACTTCATGAGGCCAATAACCTTCTGGCCAGCCAGCTGATCATGCAGGCGCTTGTGGATGATGATATGGATGCAGATGCCAGGGCGGATATCGCAAAGAGTATTGCCAGTCTCCAGAGGGCACAGGTGAGCAATGAAAAACTGAAGCTTCAGGCGAGAAAAGAGCAGGGAGCGGTTCATATCGCACTGGAACTCTTAAAGGATAAGGTATATGGAGAGTTGGGCGAGGCTTATCCGGAGATAGCGGCAACGCTTCTTTTGCTGGCGGAACAGACTGAGGCAGAAATGGAAAAATTACAGTAAAGCCGTAAAATGGATTTTAAGACAATTTTGTACCTGAACGGATATTTCTTTGGCCAGATCAGTTAAACGTGAATTAAACGAAGTTAAACGTATTGTAAGCGGTAAAAAACAGGATACCCTTACTGCGCCCAAAATTACGAGGACAAAAATGTAAAGCAGGTGAGATGATGGACTGGAAAGAGAATGCTGAAAAAATGTATCTTGGCGGCAGAACTATAAATGATATCGCAGATGAGATCGGAAAGAGCCGGCAGGCAGTATCCGGATATTTGAAAACGCTTCCAGGCTATTCTGCGGAAAAGGAAAGGCGCAAACTGGCGAATAAAGAAAAAAGACGGGAGTATAAGAGGGAAAAGAATAAGCAGTACAGGATTTCAATGGAGATTACTGCAGATACAATGAAACAGGAACATGATATCGCGGTCATGCTGCTCTCCCATGAGCGGTATTGACCGATCATAAAAAACTGTCAGAATAATTAAGAGGGCGTTGGTTTCAACGCTCTTTTAAATTGGTTTAAATCAGTATTTTTACCATTAAAATACTGTCACTAAAAAGGTAAACAGGTGTTCAGATGGGAATAGCAGCAGAGTATAAAGCAAAAGTAAATAACAGCGGCGTTCCGGAAAAAATACTGGAGGCGAGGAATGATCTATGGAAATACAACAAACTGATCAATCCCAAATTCTTTCAGGATTCGAGGTGGCACCTTAAAGTGATCGCAGATACGCTGCAGGCTTTATTTGAACATCGGATCATAAAAATGCCGGAAGATAAAGACTGGCATTTCGTCACAGCAGAGGAAAAGCGCCAGCTTGATGAAGAAAAGACGGAATATACTGCCTGTCGCAATCTGGCAATAGATATACCACCGAGGCACGGAAAAAGCTATAATCTTTCTCAATTCTGCGATTGGGTATTTGGAAAAGATCAGGAGCAGAGAGTTATTGCAGTCACTTATAATGAGATCCTTGCCGGTAGGTTTTCTGTCAATGTCAGGGATGGGATAGAAGCTACAAAGGAAGATAAACGTTTTACGGTATTTAACGATGTTTTTCCTGATGTACATATCAAATATGGCGACAGTGCAAAAGGGATGTGGTCGCTGGAAGGACAGTATTTTTCATATTTGGGCACCGGATTCGGAGGAACGATCACAGGTGTTGGGTGCTCCATCGGGATCATAGATGACCCTGTGAAGAACCATCAGGAAGCATTTAATGATGAATTTTTGGATGCACAGTATCAATGGTATACGGATACCTTTCTTTCCAGACTGGAAGAGGATGCCATCCAGATCATCAATATGACACGGTGGAATTCAAAAGATCTGGTAGGCCGGGTGCTCGCGGATGAAGATGCAGGTGACTGGTATGTATTGGAAATGAAGGCCTGCCTGAATGAAGAAACACAGGAAATGCTCTGCCCGGAGCTGTTCAGCTGGAAATCCTACCTAAAGAAAAAAGCGAAGATGTCTCTCGCTATCTTTATGGCGAATTATCAACAGACGCCCGTTGATCTGCAGGGAGCATTATATAAAAAATTCAAGGAATATGATCATCTTCCGGCCGACGGATGGGGACAAATTCTGATAGAGGAGATTAAAGCATATTGTGATACGGCGGATGAGGGCAGCGATTTCCTTTGCAATATCATCTATGGAACTTATAACATGGAAGCCTATGTGCTGGATATTATTTATACAGATAAAGACATGAGCATGACCGAGAAGGAAGTGGCAGCAGCCTATTATGCAAATCGTGTCAGTTGGGCAGATATTGAGAGCAATAATGGAGGACGTGGTTTTGCCAGAGCAGTTGAACGTATTTTGGAAGAAACATATTTCTCTAATTTTACGCATATTGAATCCTTTTATCAGGGAGCAAATAAAGTTGCCAGGATCAAGAGCAATGCAACATGGGTACAGGAACATATTTATTATCCGCGAAACTGGAAGGAACGATGGCCGGATTATTATATGGCAATGAAAACTTATCAGGCAAATAAGAAAAATAAGCATGATGACGGACCGGATGCAACTACCGGTATATGTGAAAAGATGGGGCAAGGAGCTGATAACTGGCTCTATAAATAGGAAGGGAAAGAAATGTTAAATGCTCAGAGGATAATGTCTGCTATTGCGGCAGACAAGTACAGCAGGCGGAAAAGGCAGGCGAGGGTAGGACAAAGATATTATGATGGCAGGCATGATATTCTGGATGCCCGTATTTTCTACATAGACCAGAATGGAAAAATAAAGGAAGACGTTACCAAGAGCAATATAAGGATACCGCATCCCTTTTTCAAAGAGATAGCGGATCAGGAAGTTTCCTATATTCTGTCCGGGGGAATCCACTTTAGAACAAAATCCCCTGAACTGGAAGAGTATCTGCCTCCGTATTTTGGAGATGCTTTCATCGGCCAGATGCAGGAACTCTTGACGGATACAGTCGTAAGAGGTTTCGGATATCTGTACTGGTATAAGGACAGCAGGAACCTGATAAGATTCCAACACGCGGACTCAATGGGCCTCGTGGAAGTAAAGGATGGGGAGGCTGACACGGTAAATGATCATATCATCCGGTATTATCCGGTAACAGTGGCGGATAACCGTACAGCGACCAGGATTGAAGTGTGGGATGAAAATATGACCTATTATTATATCAGTGCCGGTGGAACGCTGGAACTGGATAAAAATGTTCCAGTGAACCCATGTCCGCATCTTCTTTATAAAGTGGGGAGTGAATATTATTATGAAGAAACGAACAGGCTTCCGTTCCTGCGGCTTGATAATGATCGGAGACAGCAGTCAGGAATACGGGGCATTAAAGAGATAATTGATGATTACGATGTAATGAATTGTGGACTTTCCAATAATCTTCAGGATGTGGCGGAAGGGATTTATGTAGTTAAGGGATTTAAAGCAAATTCCCTTGATGAACTCGTATGGAACGTGAGGGAAAGAAAGACTATCGGGGTATCAGAAAAAGGCGATCTGGATATCAAGACGATTAATATTCCGTATGAAGCGAGAAAAGCCAAGATGGAGATTGATGAAAAGAACATATATCGGCTGGCTCTGGCATTCAATTCTTCACAGACAGGGGATGGGAATATTACAAATATCGTGTTAAAGAGCAGATACACCCTGTTGGATATGAAAGCCAAAAAGCTGATCATGCGGTTGAAAGATTTCCTGCTGACACCATTGGAGATTGTATTGAATGAGATCAATGCAGAGCATCATACAGCATTTGGACTGGAGGATGTAAAAATAGAGATCAATCCGGTCATACCGACAGATGAAAAGGAAGATGCAGAGATTGAAAAACTCAATGCGGAAACTTTACAGACGAAAATCGGAGTCGTGCTTGATGTAGCATCAGTTATTGATGAAGAGACGCTGTTGAAAGAAATATGCAGAATCATGGAATTGGATTTTGAAGAGGTCAAAGGAAAGATGATGCGGCCAGATGAGGCAGCAATCATTCGAGAGGTGTTGAGTGGATCGGTATCAGAAGCAGGTACAGTTGGAATTGCTGGAGCATGAGGATGAAAATAGGAAAAGGCTGATTGCAAATTATAAGGCGGCATTGGAAGAAATTAGAAAAAGAATAGTTGCTATTACGGAAAGTTCTGATTCTGATGCAAATAAAATGACCAGGGCAAAATGGAACCGGATGCTGGAAGCACAGCTTCAGCATATTTTGTACCGGCTCGGAGAAAAGAATGTATCGGATATGGCGGAATACCTGAATGAAATGTACAAAGAAGGCTATCTGGGATGTTTGTATGGAATCCACCAGGACGGTGTCGGACTTATCCTGCAGATCAATGAAGATAAAGTCGAGCGCTCCATCAACAAGAAAACGGAAGACTTAAAATTTTCGGAACGTTTATATGAGAATGCGGATAAGCTGAAAGAAGATGTAAAGGCCGAGATGGCGCGTGGATTCAGCACCGGAGCAGATTATGCTGCGATTGCAAGGCAGGTGGCGTTGCGAAGCAAGGTGAGTCTTAGCAGGGCATTTACAATAGCCAGAACAGAGGGGCATCGCGTAACGGAAGAATCGCGGCTCGACTGTATGAAGGATTCAGTTGAAAAAGGAGCGGATATCGTAAAGCAATGGGATTCTACGTTAGATGATGTAACGAGGGGGACACATCGGGAACTGGATGGACAGATTAGAGGTGTAGACGAGGCATTTGAAATACCATCATCCGGAGCAAAAGCAATGTATCCGGGCGGATTTGGCATTGCGAAAGAAGATATTAACTGCAGGTGTGCTACGATAACAAGGGCTAAATGGGCGCTTGGGGATGAAGGATACAAGTATTCCAGAGAAGCCTGCCGGAATGTCAGCATAAAGTCAAAGCTTTACAGTGACTGGAAGAATAAGTATAATAAATCTGTAGATATCCTGTTCACGAACACATCAGGAAAAAATGATGCGGATACGATAGATGATAAGATTAGGTTGTTGGAAGTATTGAATGGACTTCCGGCCAGAGTCACACAATCTTTGTTGGATGTCGAATATAGATTTGGTGAGGAAAGCAGCAGATGCGATGTGGTAAACGGCATTGTTTATCTAAAACAGGGAACAACGAAAAACGTCATGCTGCATGAGATAGGGCATCTGCTTGAAAAAAGGGTATTTGACGGGGACGAACTTTACAGGCTGAAAAAGAAATACACAAGAGGGCTGTCGGAGAAAGATATTGTCAGTAGAGTATATCAGACGGAAAGCGGGCAGGATGTCAGCATATATATATTGAAAAGTCCATGCTTTTTGGATGAATATCAGGGACGCCTTTATGCTTCTAAAAATAAAAAGAAAGTGAATGAGGATGGTTCTATAAATGTTGATATTTTGGGAGAATTTGTTTCAGTAATGGTGCCGGAATATTTTCTTGAACCGGAAAAATTCAGAAAAGAGCATGAGGAATTATATGATTTTATGAGGAGATATTTGGAATGAGTTCCTTAAGAGAAGAATTTTTAAAACTAAAAACGTTTGAGGAATTTGATAAAAGGCGCAAGGAATTTGATGATATGGAGTGGGATGCGGAACTTCATGAGCATTTTAATACGTTATTTGATGATGCGAGTGATTATGATGAGGATGGTCTCATCATAGAAGCGTTTACGCCAAAAAGAGAAGAGAACTGAAACCCGGAACAATGATTATATGATTTCATGAGGAGATATCTGGAATGAGTTCTAAAAAAGAAGAGTTCTTAAAACTAAAAACGTTTGAAGAGTTTG
This sequence comes from uncultured Lachnospiraceae bacterium, assembly GCA_947178125.1. Taxonomy (GTDB): domain Bacteria; phylum Bacillota; class Clostridia; order Lachnospirales; family Lachnospiraceae; genus UBA3282. Next base: position 14,386 of record CAMWXB010000055.1, read on the forward strand.
ATAAAAGACGTGATGAATTTGATGATATGGAGTGGGATGCGGAACTCAGCGAGCATTTCCATACACTTCTTTTGCAGGATGCGAATGATTACGATGAGGATGGCCTTATCATAGAAGCGTTTACACCGAAAAGGGAAGAAAACTGAAATTCGGAACAATAAAATTGTATAATCTCCTGCCAGACAGGATTTTATAGAGACAAAGACCTTCGGGTCTTTTTTTAGTACAAAAAAATAGGAGGAATAAGAAGAGATGAGCTTAAAAGAAATTCTCAAAAGTCAGGGTTATACGGAAGAGCAGATTCAGACGATCATGAATGCCATGAAGGAAAATGGTATTTTTACTGCTTTCGTAGAAAATCCGGAAGAAACGATCAGGAAGCTGCAGGCTGATAATGAACAGTTAAGAACTGAAATGGGCAGTCTGCAGGAGCAGAAGAAGAAAGATGTATCTGCGGTGGAGACGATCAAAAAGCTTCAGGATGAGATCCGTAAAGGAAAGATCGAGACCGCGGCGATCATCGGGCTTACAAAAGCGGGCGCGCTGGATGTGGATTATCTGATGTACAAGGCAGAAAAAGCCGGCGAGATTGAAAAACTGAAAGTGGATGAGAACGGAAAAGTAGTCGGAACGGAAGAACTGGTGAACAGCTTAATGAAAAACCATGCTGCGCAGTTCAAAAGTGCGTCTGATCAACCGGAGGTGCCCATCAGGGCTGGTATCAAGAAACTTGATAAGAGTGCCGTACCGGATGAGGAGCCGACAAATTTGGAAGAAGCCATTGCCCAAAAATTTTCGGAAGAATAGGAGGATTTAAGGATGATCACATTAGCGGAAGCAAGGGTAGGAAGAGAAGATAAGGTAGACCAGCAGGTAATTGATTCTTTTAGAAGAAATTCGCTGCTTTTGGATCTACTGGTATTTGATGATGCGGTGGCTCCGAATGGAGCGGGGTCTACGCTGGAATATGGTTATATGCGTGTCAAGACGCCGTCTTTGGCACAGTTCCGGGAAATTAATACAGAATATAAACCGCAGGAACAGACAAGAGAAAAGCATAATGTGGAGATCAAGGTGTTTGGCGGTTCTTATCAGGTTGACAGAGTAATTGAAGGAACCAGCGGAAAGGCGTCAGAAGTTGCAAGGCAGACGGAGGCAAAAATCAAGGCGGCCTGCAATTTGTTCCAGAAAACAGTTATTGATGGTGACAGTGCGGCTGATAAAACGAGTTTTGACGGACTTGATAAGGCATTAAGGGATACCAGTACGGAGATCAACGCCGGTTCTTATCTGGATATTTCAACATCGGCGCTCATGGATGAGAATTATAAGAAACTTCTGGATCTGCTGGATGAATTTCTGGCAAGCCTCAGCGGGCGTCCGGCCTGTATTATGGCAAATACGGCGATGATCACCAAATTGAAGGCAGCCGCCAGAAGGGCAGGTTATCTTACCCATACAGAAGATGCCTTTGGCAGAAAGGTATCCGCATATGACGATATTCCTTTCATGGATATGGGGTATTTTGCACAGAAAGAAAGCGATGGAAGTTACACGGAGAAGCCCTGTGTTCCCGTACAGACCAGAACTATCGGAGAAAATGAGATAAAAGGTCTTACGGATATTTATGCGCCGGTGATCGGGCTCGACGCTTTTCATGGTGTCACCGTAAAAGGGAAAAAATTTGTTTCCCAGTATCTTCCTGATTTCAATGCGCCCGGAGCAGTCAAGACAGGAGAGGTGGAAATGCTGGCGGCGGTAGCGCTCAAAAACAGCAGGGCCGGAGCCGTTCTTCGGAATATTAAGATCAAATAAGGCGGTGATAGTATGGATAAGAAAAAAGGAAAAGTGCCAGTAAGCCAGAGCACGGATGGCCAGAACGAATCACATGAGGATACGGCAAAAACAGAGATGCCTGCTGAAGGAGTAGAGGTGCAGGAACGGTCGGAGGCCGGGGATAACTATAAAATAACATGCTGTAATCCGATCAATGATTCTTTTGGTGGAGTCATTTTTGCAAACGGGGTGGCCCATACGAAGAATGGCTTTACAGCTTCCTGGTTCAGGAACAAAAAGGGTTATACAGTCAGTAAAGGTGAGGCGTAGAAAATATGATAGTAAGTGTACAGAGTGCTTTGAGTTATCTGAAAAAAGAAATACCGGAAAGTGACCTGAAGCGCAAGATCAGCGCGATTGAAAGCATGATACGGGACGAAACGAATAATAATTTTCAGCATCGTTGGATGCGGTTCTATGCACCGTCAAGGCCGGAAGGCATTGTCGGTAGCAGTCCTTTTCTGGAGATTGGTGATACGATTGAGATCAACGAGTCCATCAATGAGGGAATCTATACGGTCGAGAAAATAGAGGCGGAAATGATCAGGCTTGACCGTAAGCTGTATGGCACATCTCATAATATGGTCACAAAGGTGGTATATCCGGCAGCTGTTCAGGAAGGTGTTTTAAATATGCTTCAATGGGAGTTGAATATGCGTTCCAAAACAGGTATCAAGTCAGAAATATTGTCAAGGCATTCTGTCACTTATTTTGATATGGATGCTGCCAACAGCCTTGATGGATATCCGGTTTCATTGATGGGATTTCTCGAGCCGTACTATAAAGCGAGGTAACAGAAATATGAGCAGCATAGGTGGGAACACAGCCGCAGTCATTCAGATTGGGACATTTGAAAATAACGATTATGGAAATGATGTCGTTACATGGATGGAAGCTTTTAAAGAGCCTGTATATGGCTTTCTGGATATGGTGAACGAAGGTACCAATAGCAGGAGTCTGATGCACCGGGTCGAAGATGCGGATTATATCTTTTTATGTGATTATTTTGTCCCAGTGGCAGACGGAGTAAGGCTTACCGCCGAAAACAGTCGGATTTTGATTGACGGGGAAGTATATGAGGTGAAATTGTACGATGATCCAATGCGGCTGCATGAACATATGGAGATTTATCTGAAATATCTTGGAGGGCAGCAGGACGATGGGCTTTGAGTTCAAGGATAACCGGGAAGCTGTTAAAGAAAAACTGCGTCAGTGCGGGACAGCATGGCTTCATGAAGCATCTGCTGAACTGAGCAGTCAGGTCATGAGGAATCAGCGTGTGAGGACTGGCCGGACGAAAGGCTCATGGAGATATCTTGTCGATGAGGAAAGAATGGAAGCTTATGTAGCATCTGACGCCATGAATGCTGTATATGAGGAATTCGGAACCGGTGAGTATGCGCTGGAAGGCAATGGACGAAAGGGCGGTTGGTGGTATATGGACGAAAAGGGAAAGTATCATTTTACAAAAGGTAAAAAGCCACATCGCCCATTATACCGGGCTTATACCATGCTGAAAGAAAAGATTATTGCGAGGGCAAAAGCAATTTTTCAGGAGATGATGACGTGAAGGAGATCAATAAAGCAGTCGCGGACAGGATGAAAGAATATCAGATCAATTATGCAAAAGGGAAGTGGAGAAGAAAACCAGTTTATCCCTATTTTGTCGGACAACTGTATTTAATAGATCCCGGGGATGAAAGCGGCAGACAGGAATATGAAATGCTCTTGGATGGATTTTCCCGCGATCCGGATGAGGAGGCTATGTTATCAGCGATTGAGAAGTTGGAAGAAGCGTTCCCGGAAATAGGCGGCCATATCGTCAAGACAAAGAAAAATATCATCATGATCTGTTTTGATTCGCTGGTACCGGACATTCCGACGGATACGGATGCTGACCTTAGCAGGAACCAGATAAAGCTGAAGATTATAAGATGGAGGTGTTGATTGAATGAATGTATTTGATAAATTTAGAAAGTCAGGAATTACGCAGACGACGCCTAAGAGCTTGCTGCTCAATGCGGCCGTTCTCTATAAAGGCCTGAAATATATTCCGGAGGAAAAGAAGTGGAGCGGAGTCCTGTTGGGAGCGACATCAGGCGGGGCAAAGGTAAGTATTGCCAGTGATTATCAGGAAATCGAAGTGGATGGTGCGATCGTCAAAGTAGTCGGGCTGACCCAGAAACAGGGAGAAAGCGGCTCGATCGAGGCAAATCTGGTGGAAGTGACAGAGGATAACCTGAAAATGGCAATCGTGGGGAAGGAAAGCGAGTCGGATATCGAAGGGTATGATCTGATTGAAACCAAGGCGCTTTTGGAAGCATCGGATTATATCGATAATATCGCCGCTGTGGGAACATTATCGAATGGCAGGCCGATCATCGTTATCATGGACAATATGCTCTGCACAAGCGGTCTGGAGATGGAGACAAAAAATCAGAACAATGTTGTAATGAAGGTCAAATTTGAGTGTCATGCGGGTTTTGACGATGATCATGATACGCTTCCTATCCGCATCTATTATCCAAAAGATGTGGCAGCACAGCAGGAAACGCTCATTTATACGCAATCGGATCTGGAGGCTATGACGGTAGCACAGATTGAGTCTCTGGCTAATGAACGTGGGTATACACTGACCGGAACAAACAAAGACGAGAAGATTCAATCTTTTATAGAACAGCAGAACGGAGGTAATGCGTAATGGATGGGCAGATTTATGGCATGAATACAGAGATGGAAGTGAAAGGTGTTGAAATGGTAACGGGGGATGTGGATGCTGGACCGGATGCGGAATCTGGCGAACAAGAAGAAGTCGTTGAGAGATCTTATGTGCTGCGTACCCTGAAGGATAAAGATTTGTTTCCCATGCTGAAGATCCTGAAGAAAATCGGAATCAAAGACTTTAAAAATGCTTTCATTCAGAACCAGGCAAATAAGCAGAGCGTTGAAGGAAAAGACATTATTAAAAATATGGGAATCCTGACCGCTTTTGATATGGCAGATATTCTGCTTGGAAATCTGGAAAAGGCAGAGGATGAAATCTATGCTTTATGGTCGGATATATCCAATATACCGATAGCCGAGATGAAAGAGATGGAGTTCGGAACATTGCCGCTCATGATACTGGATACCTTTTCGAACATGAGAAATTCCTCTTTTTTCAAGGTGTTATCCAAATTTCTTTCATAGGTGAATTTCAGTTTATGGACTTGTTGTATTCGAGATACGCAAGTCCATTTGAGTTCATGAGTTCGTATATCGAACAGGGGAGATTTGGAGAATTTGTGTCTGAAATATATGGAATGTTCGTTGAACGCGAAAAGGAAAAAGCAGAAAAGGAAACAGAGGACAGATTATGGAGTCTGTACATCCGTAGTTTATCTGAAAAGAGTTTCACGGACTGGAAAAAAGACATATATCGCGAAAATGCCAGAGAAGCTTCAGACGAAATTTTGACCAGAGAAGAAATCAATGCGTCTATCAAAAAGTCACAGGATATATTGCAGAGCTTTGTGCCGGATGATGGTGGGTGAGTATAAATATGGAATTATTTACATTATTAGGAAAAATAGCAATAGATGATGGGGATTCCATAGGTATCTTGGACTCCATAGGAGAAAAAGCGCAAGGCGTTCAGAACAAAATGGCGGCATTTGGCGAAAATGTTCAAAATCTGGGCAATAAAATATCCGGTGTTGGTACAAAACTGACGCTTGGCGTTACAACACCACTTGCGCTGATTGGAAAGACCGCTATTTCAGCGACGGCAGATTTTGAGTCGTCTATGTCAGAAGTAGCAGCCATTTCAGGTGCGACAGGGGATGATCTGGCTAAATTAGAAGAAAAAGCGAAAGAGATGGGGAAAACGACGAAGTTTTCTGCATCTGAATCCGCAGAAGCGTTAAAGTATATGGCAATGGCAGGGTGGAAGACGTCGGATATGCTGGACGGACTGGAAGGCATCATGAACCTTGCCGCCGCATCAGGGGAAGACCTGGGGACGACTTCTGATATTGTCACGGACGCACTGACGGCCTTTGGTCTGTCAGCATCCGATAGTGGGCATTTTGCAGATATTCTCGCGACAGCATCGAGCAACGCAAATACCAATGTCAGTATGATGGGCGAAACATTCAAGTATGTTGCGCCGGTGGCCGGTGCGCTGGGATACAGTGCCGAGGATACAGCGGAAGCGATCGGCCTGATGGCAAATGCCGGGATCAAATCTTCACAGGCAGGAACTTCCCTGCGAAGTATTCTTTCTAATCTTCAGGGAGAGGTAAAATTTGCCGGAGCACAGTTTGGCGAGATGACGATACAGACGACGAATGCTGACGGCAGTATGCGCAGTCTCGGAGAGATACTGGGGGATTGCCGGGTAGCATTTTCCATGATGTCAGAATCCGAAAGGGCATCGAATGCGGAGATGGTGGTCGGAAAAGAGGCTATGAGTGGATTTCTTGCGATCATGAATGCTGCGCCATCGGATATCGAAAAACTCAATACTGCAATTAAAAATTGTGACGGGTCAGCAAAGAGCATGGCGGACACAATGAACAATAACCTGAATGGCCAGATAACGATCCTGAAATCACAGCTGGAAGCGTTGGCTATTCAGTTCGTTACACTCATCATGCCGTACCTGAAACAGGGGGTGGAATGGCTCCAAAAACTGTGTGATTGGATATCCGGTTTAGATGAGAACACAAAAAGGATGATTCTCACTGTTGCCGGAATAGCAGCAGCATTAGGTCCAGTATTGATAGTCGGTGGTAAGATCATCAGCGGAGCGGGACAGATCATTTCTGGAATATCCGGTATTATTGGAGTTGTGGGAAAATTATCGCCAGTGATAGGGAGTGTTGTTTCTGGCGGCGGAAAAATTGTCATGGGAATCGGCTCACTGGTAGGAAAGATAGGAACTTCCCTGCTTCCGGCGATCGCCGCTGTACCTGCGCCCGTCTGGATTGTCATCGGCGTTATAACGGCGCTGATCGCGATAGGTGTTGCTCTCTATAAAAATTGGGATGAGATCAGAGAATGGGCCTCGAAAGCATGGGGGGCCATCAAGGATGTCATCGGAAATGCCATCGATGGAATTGTAGGATTTTTTCAGAACGTCATGGATTTTATCGGCAATAACTGGCAGGGGCTGTTGCTTTTGATTGTCAATCCATTTGTAGGCGGTTTTAAGCTGCTTTATGATAACTGCGAGGCTTTCCGCAATTTTATAGACGGCTTCCTAAACAGTCTGAAAGAAGGATTTCAGAATTTTAAGGATAATGTTTCTGAAAAATTCCATGAGTTAAAGGAAAATGTGACTGCAAAAGTACATGAAATGAAAGAAAAAGTAGTCGCAAAGGTAACAGAGCTGAAGGATAACGCGGTTACAAAGATAACGGAACTAAAGGAAGGCGCGATTGCAAAATTTCATGAGCTGAAAGAGAATGCTTCCGAAAAAGTACATTCCATGAAAGAAGCTGTTGTTTCTAAAGTGGAAGAGATGAAAGAGAATGCTTCTGCAAAAGTCCGGGAGATGAGTGATAAAATATCTTCCGGATTTCAGGATATGAAAGAAAAAGCTGCTGAAAAATTCAATGATCTGAAAGAAAAATGGACATCCAAGTTTACAGAGACCAAAGAGAAAATGATATCTGAAGCTACGGAGATGAAAGTCAGGGTCGTAGAAAAGCTGGAAGAATTTAAGACAAGGGCAGTTGAAAAAGTTGATTCCTTAAAAGACAGCGCTGTACAGAAGTTCAGTGAGATGAAGGATAATGCGTCTGCTAAAATATCCGAATTATCACAAAGGAGCATTGAGAGCTTTAACAACATTAAGGAAAAGGGCAGTGCTGCATTTAGCAGTTTAAAGGAGCTTTCCGTTTCAAAGTTTCATGAAATGGCAGATGCCGCGGGTAGTAAGTTCCGTTCGATTGCGGATACCATTACAGATATTTTCGGTGGAGTGAAAGATAAACTGGCCAATATTATAGAATCAATAAAAGGATTTTTTGATTTCGAGTGGAAACTGCCTGATATTAAACTGCCGCATTTCAGCATTGATGGAAATTTTTCTTTAAATCCTCCTTCTATACCGCATTTCGGTATTGAATGGTATGAAAAGGGCGGCGTCATGACTGACCCGACGGCATTTGGAGTCAATCCGTATTCCGGTAATGTTATGGTTGGCGGAGAGGCTGGTGCAGAAGCCATTGCTCCGATCGAAACGTTGAAATCCTATGTCCGGGAGGCCGTGGATGGAAGCAATATGCAGTTATACAATTTATTGAATGCGATTTTGATGCTGTTAAGGGAGTATTTACCGGAATTGGCAAATATGCAGCTTGTTACTGATACAGGTGCATTGGTCGGAGAGCTCGGAGCTCCTATGTATGACGAATTCGGCCGGATAGCACATAACAGGGGAAGGCGGAACTGATGAAGGGAGCAGTATTTGGTGATAAGTACACAAAGGATTATGGTGCGATAATGAACTATGCGAGGATTACACCGCCTGCGGTAAAGGAAAATTATGTTGATATTCCGGGCGGTGATTCCTCTCTGGATTTAACGGAAACAGTCGGCGGCATTGTTTATAATGACGGCATGATTGATTTCAAGTTTACGTTGTTTGATTTTTCAAAAAAAGAGAATATGAAGAACGATCTGCATGGAAAACGTTTGCGGATCATTTTAGAACGTGAGCCGGAATTCTATTATGATGGGCGACTTGCTTGTAGCTCGGATGGATGGGTAGCAGGACGTTATGAGCTTTTAATGAATGCGAAAGTTAAGCCCTATAAGTTTGAAATACATGAGACATTGCATACGGAACGTATGAATGGAACAGCTAAAGAAATGAAACTGATCAATACCAGAATGCCAGTCATGCCCCGGATAACCGTAGATGGTGATATCTATCTGACTTATGATGGCAGCAGATATCACATGGAAACGGGCGTATATCAGATTCCGGAGATCACATTATATGAAGGGCTGAACAGAATTAAGTTATCCGGGAAAGGAACTGTCAGGTTGGAATATCGGAAGGGGCGGTTGATTTGATTCTTATAAAAAGCGGTGACAGACAGATATATGATCCGAGAAATCCTTATTTGAAGCTAATTAATCCGAGGCTGACACTGGAAGATAATGCTGCCGGTTGCCTGACGTTCAAGATTTATGAATCTAATCTGAACTATGCTATGGTCAGAAAACTCTATCCAATTATTTCTGTTATCCGGGATGAAAAGATTATCTTTAAAGGGAGAGTCATAACAGATACAAAAGACTTTTACAATGGGAAGAACGTGGAAGTCGAGGGAAAAATGGCATTTTTCAATGATTCTTATGTAGACCCCTTTTCTTTTTCGGGTCCGCCGGAAGAGTTGTTCCGAATGATCATAGAGAACCATAATTCACAGGTCATGGAGTGGCAGCAGTTCAAGATGGGTGTTGTTACAGTAAAAGATTCCAATGATTATATTGTCCGTAGCAGCGAGTTTATGCTGAATACATGGGAAGCGTTAAAAGAAAAATGCTTTCAATCTTCTTTAGGCGGGCATCTCCGTATACGGTATGAGAAAGATGGAGATTATGTTGATTGGCTTTCAGATTATGAAGTGGTTTCTTCCCAGAGCATAGAATTTGCAAAGAATATGATGGATATGTCGCTAACAGTGGATGCTACGGAGACTTATACCGCGATCAGACCTATTGGGGCGGAAATAGAAGGAAACAAGATTGATATATCCTCTGTGAATGATGGAAAGAAATATCTCATAAACGAAGAAAAGGCGGCTGAATATGGGATCATTTATGCGCCAGAGAGCGAATCAACATGGTCGGATGTTACATTACCAGAGAATCTTTTGAAAAAGGCAAAAGAAAAGCTGTTCGGAACTTTTATTACATTAAGTGAAACCTATGAGATCAGCGCCATTGATTTGAACATGACGGATAAGGACATCGAAGCACTGAATATCTGTGAATATGTTCTGGTAAAGAGTAAAATGCACAGTATAGACGAGCGATATCTGCTCAACAGGGCAGATATCTGTATAGATGCACCGCAAAATTCAGTCTACTATCTGGGAGCATCCAAAAGAACATTTGATGATGCAAATGGTGGTAAAGTGGTAAAAACGGCCAGTGTTCCAACAGATGTTAGTGCTTTTCGTAACGATGCAAAGTATGTATCAGAAGAAAAGGCAGAAGAGTTACTTGCAGATTATACAACGGAAGCGGATGTGGAAGTGATCGTTAGCCAGCATATTGAAAATATTCCTGCGGGACCAGCTGGTACCGATGGCATAGATGGGAAAGATGGTCTTTCAGCATATGAGATCGCTGTTGTAAACGGTTATGAGGGGACAGAGCAGGAATGGTTGGAAACTTTAAAGGGAGAACCCGGAGAAAATGGAGCAGACGGCGTAAAAGGTGAACCGGGAGAAAAGGGCGATAATGGAGAAACGCCTGTTATCAGAATCGGAACCGTTACGACAGGTGCGCCGGGGACAAAAGCAATAGTGACAAACTCTGGAACTGAAACGGAGGTTATCTTAAATTTCACGATTCCAAGGGGTGACAAGGGTGAGCCAGGAGATGGAAGTGGAACTGGTGTAGAGATTATTTTTTCAAGATCTGATGCTGTTGTCAATGAGTTTACGTATTTTAATCAACAGGGCATATATAGTCCTCTGGTTTTAGAAGAAAACCCCTATTGGAAAGAATTGAAAGACTTTGTGTCTGTTGAAGTAACAACCGATTTTGTATCAATAGAAAGGACGGTACAGGAGGGGTAATGTATTATAGGAAATATTTTGAAGGTGGTCCGATAACATCTTCCGAGACTGTAAAAGTGACCTTTGGAGCGTGTTCTGCACAGTATAATGTATTGATTGAACAGAGCCGGATAATAGGCCACGCCGTGGAAGAAGTGCTGTGCGATGCGGGAATGAATGCTTATTATGATGACGAGCATTTTATATTATATCCGAATAGAGAAGAGAAACTGGGGATTGGCATTTTTAAACAGGCACTGGGAACGATATCCTATGTGGTTTTTGCTTGTGATGATATAGCAAATGTATTTAATACAAGTTCATCATCAGGAGGTTCGGGATATCAGCCTTTCAATGTTACTACTGGTGCTGATTACGGAAAGTATAAATTTTATATAACAGTTATTGGAGAGCCGAAAGGATGGCTAAGGGTCCATGTTGGAACTTATAATAATCCAGCTAATATGAGTTATGGTTTTGGTATCGGATATGGAAAAGATATCAGAGATAACAGGCGAGTCGGCTATTTTGTGATAAATCCTGGTTATAATACGACTTCGTTTTATGTGCGACGTACGGATGATGGCAGCCTTGTTGATGGTATTGCTTATTCTGAAACAGTGAAGTTTTCTGCGGCAGCAGTTACAGGGCAGACAAATACACTGGTATTGATTAATATATATGATACACACGGTTATCTTACGATGGACAACTGCTATCTGGGGTGTTCAGCATTAACAGCTGGTACGAATAATTTTTATATAATAAATGGAGTTGAGTATTATTATCCGAATGTTAATATGCTGATCAAATGTATCTCTAAGGTGAGCGTGACAGGATAAGAAAGGGGCATGGATAGATGACAATATTAGAATTGCAGTTAGAGAATCAGCTTTTAACGTTGTTGAATCAGGAAATCATAGCGAGCGGCGATGCCAATATTGACAAGTGCGCTTTTTCCTTTAGTAAAGAGTGGGATGGCTTTGTAAAAACTGCTGTATTTTATCAGAACAAGAACAACGTGCAGTATGCTGTGCTCGGCATGGATGACACATGTATGATACCAGCGCCGGCAATGGCCAGGGCAGGTCGTATGTACATAGGAGTCTTTGGTATTAAGGATACGGCAATATTTACCTCTACGCTTGTGACGATTGATATCCATGAAGGAGCTGTATCTAGCGAGAATATATCTATGGAGCCGACAGATGATGTTTTTCTCGCCATCATTGCTCAATATCAGCGGATTGTTGAACTGATGAGTCAGTATGAAAAGACTGCGGAGCAGTTCAATATCCAGATGGCCGAACAGAATAAGATTTTGGAAACATTGAATGCTTTTGATGTTGTGGAATTGAAAAAGCAGTTGGATATGATAGAAAACAGGATGATAGATTATGCTGAACTGGCGGATAAGATCATGAGCCGTGAAGTGATCATCAGGGATGTTCCTATAAAGTTTGTAAATAAGGTATGTCATATTGAAAATAAGCTCATTACAGAGAATTCGTTATGTGATGTATATTTCGATGAGTTTTCTTACGAAACTGCATCAACAGTGCTGATACTGCCTGTATCTTATGATGGTTATCTGGAACTGACGAGTTCTGCTGATATCATTGATGAATTGACGGCCAATATACTTGTCAGGAGGGAATAAAAATGTTGGGAAAGACGAATATCAATACTTTGACGGAAGGCACGATTGTTACAGAGATTAAAGATTATAAGTGGATACAGATGCAGTCAGGGATTTTCAGCGATTTTATAAAGGCCATTTATAAAAATAATTATCTGGCCGCCATTACGGCAGATGGAAAAGTTGTCTACACGACGGACGGGGAAGTATGGCAGGTTTCGGTGCTGGAATATAAGAACTGCAAGTTACATGATATAGACTTTGATGGAAGTAAGTTTATTATAGTGGGAAATTATATGGGAACAAGAAGTTATTCCGATGAAACCACAGGTGAATCACAGGTGGGATTGATTCTAGTTACTTCTGATTTTACATCTTATGAAAAAAAGGAGATTGTTGATGCGGACGGTACACATAAGCAAGATTTTTTAGCAGTCTGCTTTAGAAATGGAAAGTATATTTTCTGGGTTTATGACAGGTCATGGTCTGGCTCGACAGAAATTTGGGTGAGTGATTTATCGGACAATAGTTATGAACAGAAAATTACACCTCAAGAAATGCCCACTATTTTAGATACGTGTTCAACTGCAAAAAATTCACAATATATGATTTTAGCTGGGGGATGCGGAAATAGTAATAGTTATAGCTACTATACTAACCTAGTAAAAACAGATGCAGTAGCGGTATCTATCTTATCAAATAAAACCGGAGATTCGAAAAATAATAAAACAAAAAGAATTAATGTGTTTGAATGTAAAGATATATTGTACTATATATCGCTGGTAAAATTGGATAACTATGATTTTTTCAGGATTCTTAGTTCTGGTGAAAAAGAACTTATAAGTAGTGATATTAATTATATGTTTGTGGATGGGGTTTATTTCAATGAATGCCAGATATTTATCAATGCGCATGAAATGCTGGTTGTTAAAAAAGGAGAAAACGTTGCGGATAAAACACTGGATGATTTGATTGAGGTTGCCCCGGAGCATACAATGAATTGTATCACAAAAGCATTTGGCCAGTTGTACATATTCGGAAATCAAGGCGTAATTTTGAAGTCAAGTGTTGAGACGAATAATGAGCAAGCTATTGTTATTCAGACATTATCTGCTAAAAAAGCACTGGTAGAAGCAAAAAAATATGCGGATGAACGCTATGCGGCTTTGGATGCAAGGATTGCAGCTTTAGAAGAATTAAAAGGGGTGTAAAAAGTTATTCAACAAGTCTTTAATATGCTATGATAGGGTTATAAAAAAAGAATTATGAATAAAAAAACCGGAAAAGTTTCAAATAAATTGTAAGATAC
>CAMWXB010000056.1 GCA_947178125.1 uncultured Lachnospiraceae bacterium
GGAGCTGATAAGTACTAATCGGCCGAGGGCTTATCCAGGAAAGGCTGGGAGGATAGCAGGCAGAGGTAAGTAAGGTGTTCGGTTTTGAGGGCATGTCCCCCAGACAGAAGAAAAGAAGGCAGGGAGGGAGAGACTCCCAATGATCCTCGATAGCTCAATGGTAGAGCACGCGGCTGTTAACCGCGGGGTTGTAGGTTCGAGCCCTACTCGGGGAGTTTTTATAGTTCAATGCAAGACCTGTAAACATGAATGTTTATAGGTCTTTTCTTTATAACTTTTCTGTGTTATACTGACTATTAAGCCGTAATTGGTCAAATGGAGGTGCTGTTCTTGCCAAAAAGTTATTCCGAACAGGAAAAAGAGTATATAAGGAAAAGGCTTAAAGAAGAAGCGGCAAAATGCCTCGCAAGGTTTGGCGTACGTCGTACAACTGTTGATGAAATCGTACAGCGGGTAAATATACCAAAGGGAACCTTTTATTTGTTCTATAAATCGAAGGAATTATTGTTGTTTGAGGTCATTTTGGAAGAACATGAAATGATCGAGCAGAAAGTGTATCAGGCAATAAGTGAAATGAAGCAGGACGGGGATGTTGCCGAGCAGCTGACGAAGATTGTTTTTGATTTTTTTGTTTTGGCGTCAAAGTCGCCGATTTTGAAGATGATAACTTCAAGTGAAGTTGAGGTATTGACAAGGAAACTTCCACCAGAGGTTTTAGAAAGGCATGTAAAGCATGACAGCTTTGCCGTGGAAAAAGTTTTTTCTGTATTGCCAGTTAAAGAAGGTGTAGATAAAGATATTTTCAGTGCGGCATTTCGAGCAATTTATTTTTCCACATTGCATGAAGAAGAAATCGGAGAAAAATATTTTGAGAATGTTCTTTTATTGTTGATAAGAGGATTAGTAAATCAAATCTTATAGTCATTGGCTGTAGTTCTATTTATGTCTACAGCCGTATAATAGCACTGTTTTTGACTATTAATCGTCTTGTAGTCAAATAGTTTAAAGGGATGAGAAATGAAAAAGATTGCATTTTATGAACCGTGGTTTTTTCTTTTTTTTGGCGTTTTCCATTTACATAGGATTTGGGGATTGATTGACAGAAAATCTTATGCAGATTTTTGGATTAGGATATTAAAAAATAGAAATGGATTTTATTATGGAATTATGATTATACTCTCTACACTTTGTATTTTGGGAGTCATCAGTTTTTTTAGAAATATTCGTCACAATTACTGCTGGCGGTGGATCTATATTATAGGTGGAGGCTATCTTCTATTCGATTTGTTTGCTATTCATACGGGATTAAAATTTTGGAATGAATTCTTGTTGTGGATGTATGATACGACGTCTCCATATTGGAATATAGTCTGGTCAATATTTATCGTGCTGGGAGGATTTGTGTCTGTTTTGGGTTTGAAACTTTTGAGGGAAAATCTGGAGAAGAATAAAAGAACAATCTACCGGAATGAAGAATCGAAAAATGCCGTATGGGAGTTGTATGACAGACAATTAGAAGATTTGAAAATTTCATATAAAGATCTGTATATTGATACGCTCTTTGGCAGAACACATTTAATCGAATGCGGTAATCTAACGGGAAAGCCCTTGTTGGTTTTTCATGGCGGTAATGCAACAACCGCATATAATTTGAAATATTGCAGATTTTTGCTCCATGACTTTCATATTTTTGCTGTAGATACAATAGGACATCCCGGTAAAAGCGCTGAGGTTTCTTTGTCGGCCCGCAATCAGGATTATGGGAAATGGGCAATCAATGTAATACAGCGTTTGGGGTTTGATAAAATGTCTTGTTTCGGAGGTTCATTTGGTGCAGGGATATTGGTAAAAGCAATGTGTACAGCTCCTGGGGTGGTTGAGCGCAGTGCATTGCTCGTACCGGCAGCCGTTAAGAATGCACCTGCATATAAAAGCATCAATATGGCATTTCCAATGCTTATGTATCTGCTCACACATAAAGAAAGCTGGTTTGTCAAATGTATTCTGCCAATGGCAGTAACAGAAGATAACCTTACCGAAGATATTTTGATAACTGCCCGCTGCAGTATTGAAAATGCAAAGATAAAATCTGTTATGCCGCAAAATGAACGTTACCGGAGTTTAGAGAAATATCAGAATCCTGTTCTCGTCATGGCGGCAGAAAAAGATTGTTTATTTCCGGCTGCGAAAGTTTTGCCCCAAGCCGAAAAAGTCTGGAAGCAGAGTGTTCGATATTTGTTAAAAGGCAGAGGCCATATAAATCAATTGACAAATGAGGAAAAGAAGATGATCGTAGATTTTTTAGCGGAATAGATAAGAAAATTGGATAAGAAAATGGCTTCTAATCGGTTTAGTGGAGTAGTCGCCGAGGATTTCGGTGGTTAGATATGGGAAACAGGAAGAATATTTTTCGAACAGGAAGCATAAAGTAAGGTAGGGTGAAATGGATTGAAGAACCGGAAAAATAAAAAATAAATCATAAATAGTGCAATTAGTGCTTGCCAAATGAGTCTGGTTATGGTAATATGATTTTTGTTGAGTCACCATAATTGGCTCCGTGGTCAAGCGGTTAAGACATCGCCCTTTCACGGCGGTAACACGGGTTCGATTCCCGTCGGAGTCATTATAAGAGTAGAAAGAATTTTTGGATTCTTTTAGGATAAAATTGGATATGGCGCAGTAGCCAAGCGGTAAGGCAATGGTCTGCAACACCAGTACGCACCGGTTCAAATCCGGTCTGCGCCTCTGAAAACCTCGGAAGATTTTTTCGAGGTTTTTTTATATTTTTTGCTTTTATATTGGAATCCACGGATTGTTCGTGCCGCCGCAGGCGGCAAGATGAGAAGGCTGAAAAAAGCATTTTCAACGATTGAATTTGAGTGTCTGCTGAAGCGGACAGATGGGAGTAAAGATGAGAAGGAAAACGGGAAAGAGAGCAGGGGCCGTTATTGTATTGCTTGTGTGTATTGTGATAGCTGTGCTTGGGTTCATGCGATTGCGTTTCAGGGGAAGTATAGTTGTTCATGCCGGAGAAATGATTTCATCCAATCCGAAAATTGTTTTTTACAGGCAGGATGATGAGCAGTGGGCGGCGGAAGCGATGGGTGATTCCATATATACACTGGGGAAATCCGGATGTCTTGTGAGTTGTATTGCGTCGGCGGTGACAATGGCGGGCGATGAAAAAACGCCATATGATTTAAATGAGATGTTTTCCCGGCAGAATGTATATGATGCGGAGGGGAACCTTTTATGGGATAATCTGCGGAATACGGGAGAATACGAGGCAGAGGTTTTTGGAAGCGTGACAGAGGAACTCCTTACGAGTCTTTTGAAAGAGGGAAAGTATCCGATCGTCAGAGTAAGGATGTACGGACTGGGGAATTTCCACTATGTATTGATTGTAAAGGCTGAGGATGGAGAATATTATTGTATGGATCCATTGAGGGATGGTCTGGCGCCATTGTCCCTGTATGGGAACAGAGTGTATGCAGTTCGGTGTGTTTATCTAAAATCAGATTATCTTAAATGATGTCTGCCTTTTGGCGTTCTTTCTTATTATCCGAAATTTACCGGAATATAATTGTCTCTAAATATGTTATGATATAATTAGGAGAATGGTATCGGATACATATCGGAAGATAAAAATTACGGGTGGCTTATGAAGAAAAAAAGAAAGAAAATTATGATCACATTATGCGTTATTGCAGTCGTTCTCGTCATTCTGTATTTTCTATTGGTAAATTTCCTTGTAAGTGCGGCATTGGTCCCTTCTTTTATGCGGAAGCTGGAGGCTTTTGAACGGATCACGGATGAAAGCTATGCGGCACAGGTGCAGACATCGGATATTAAAGTAAACCGTCAGCTGGCACTGAATGCAACGGAGGAATGGCTGCAGACGGTGGAACACAGGAAGCTTTCGGTGGAAACTGCAGATGGCTATATGCTGATCGCAGAAGAGTTTCCGGCGGAGGCGGACAGCCATAAGTGGGTTCTTGTTCTGCATGGTTATACGGGGTGGAAGGAGGAAATGTATCCTTTTGCATACTGGTATCATGAGCAGGGATATCATGTGATCGTGCCTGATCTGCGATGTCAGGGAGAGAGTGAAGGGGACTTCATCGGGATGGGATGGACGGACCATTATGATTGTGTGCTCTGGCTTGATTATATTTTGTCACAGGACGCCGATGCTGGAATCGTACTGCACGGGCAGTCTATGGGGGCATCTACCGCTTTGATGATGGCAGGTGATGAAGCGATTTCCGTGAAGATTGAAGCGGTGATCTCGGATTGTGCTTATACGGATGCGTATTCGATGTTTGGGGAAAAGATAAAGGACTGGTTCCATTTGCCGGCATTTCCGCTTGTCGATACGGCCTGTCTGGTGCTTCGCCTGCGCGGTGGCTATGATCTGAAAGAGGCTTCAGCCATTGATGCCGTTCGAAACAGCGATGTGCCGATGTTGTTCATTCATGGGGATTTGGATGATATGATATCCGTTCAGATGTCCAGAGATTTGTATGCGGCTGCGGGATGCAGCAGGAAAGAACTGCTCATTATAGAGGGAGCAGGGCATGCACAGGCACATGAGAAGGACCCGGAGACATATTATGGGACGATAAAAGCATTTTTGGAAGGATGATCTTCCGAAAGAATAAAAAGGCGGCCGCCTTGGCATGAGATGCAAAAGCGGCCGCTTTTTATATTTTGGGAAATTTCTGTCATCGTCGTCCGGCATTAGTTCTTGGAAGAATATTTCACGTCGTCTACGAGGAAGGAATCTCCGTCTTCTACGATACAGATCATCGTTTTACCGGTATTCAGTTTGATTTCGTTTCCATCGTCATCATAGTATCTTGTCGGGCTGTAATCGGCGGTCTTTTTCCAGGTAACATGGATGCCCCTGCCGTTTGTAAAATACCAGCCGTCTCTTGTTGTATCATGGCACTGGAAGGCGAGATAACCTTTCTGGTCACGCACTTCAAAATAAGTATTCTGAATCAGGACATTTTTGAAGGACAGCTGTTTGTCATTGGCTTTGTCGATATGTGGGCCGTCTGCCGCGCCGGATAAATGCTGGAATCTGTCGTACAGGCCTGTATCCGGATTATATACGAAATAAGAATTCGTTACCGGGTAGGTGGGAGACATATCAATTTTATTTGCAGTGATTGAATCGCTGTATTGCTCCAATGTATTCGGCTCACTGTCCGATGCAAATTGAAAATGCTGTCCGTCTGAATAGCCGTCACGGTATTCCAGACTGTATCCCAGTTTCTTAACATCCGCCAGTATGCCTTCCGTATCGACATAAGCGTTGTCAGTCGAGTTGCCCGTGTCATTAGCGCGCCAGAAATTGCTGCTGGAAAGACCGTCAATATTGTTTGTATCGGGGCGGTTGATTACGTCGTTGATATAAAATGGGCCGCCGAAATGGATATAGATAGCATCCCATTCAAAGGACCAGTATATGTAGTAGTCGCGGCTGCTGCGGACATTGCCGAGTCTGTCAAAATCACTCCAGTCCTGAAAGACTCCCATCAGTCTTGTAATGCTTCCTTCCACATTGCATTCATACAATATGTCAGCCTGGGAAATACCGTAGTGAGCGGCAGTTCTCGTATTAGGCATCATAACGGCGATGGGGCGTGTATTGTCCACTTCTTCCGTTACCCATTCATTTGTAATGCGGCTGCGAACCATGCCCTCTTCCGGCGGAGTTTCTTCCTCCGGTTCGTCTGGTTCCGGTTGTTCTTCTTTTTCTTCCGGCTTGTCTGCGACAGGTTCTTCGTCCACCTCTTCTATGACAGGTTTTACGATCTCTTGCTTTTGCTCTTTTTGTTCGTCACCACAGCCGAACAGCAAAAGAGTGGAAGACAAAGCGACAAGAAGAATTACCTGTAATTTCTTCATTTTTAATCCTCTCTTTCAAATACTTTTCCTGCAATATAACGTGGCCCATAAGGAGCCACTTTTGTTAGTATATCATAAGAAAATAGCGCCGTCACTAGAAAATAATTGAAAATTCCCTGTGAAAAATATTCTTGAAGATTGTGAGGAGCATGTGTTCCTGCTTTGAATGACTTTTTAGTGACTGCTTTGAATGTGTAATTGTTGTAAAACAGGCTCTTTTATGATATGATAAAAAACAATTGTAAATCTATCACAGGTTGAGAGAAAGGCATGGTTATTAATATGAAAAAAATCATTGTAACAGGATGTAACGGGCAGCTGGGACGTGCCGTTAATAAGCTTTATGCTGGTGATAATACTTATGAATTTGTGAATACGGATGTAGGAGAACTGGATATTACAAATATCGATCAGGTAATGGCTTTTGCCAGGGAAATAAAACCGTATGCGATCATCAACTGTGCGGCGCACACGGCAGTGGATGCCTGTGAGACAGAAGGGGATAAAGCGTATAAGATCAATGGCATCGGGGCGAGAAATCTGAGCATAGCGGCATCTGAGACGGATGCGAAGCTGATTCATATATCTACGGATTATGTTTTTGACGGAAAAGGGACAAGACCGTATACGGAATTTGATCCGGTCGGTCCGCAGGGAATGTATGGGCTGACGAAACTGGCGGGAGAAAATTTTGTCAAAGACTTTGCGGACAGATATTTTATCATTCGTACGGCATGGCTTTATGGTGACGGTAAAAATTTTGTAAAAACGATGTTAAAATTGGCGGAGACACATGATAAGGTCAGGGTCGTAAAAGATCAGGTTGGTTCGCCGACAAGCGCGGATGAATTGGCAAAGGCGATAGCTTATTTGCTGCCAACGGAAAATTACGGACTCTTTCATGGTACCTGCGAGGGCGACTGCAGCTGGTCGGAATTTGCAGAAGAAATTTTCCGTCTGGCTGGGAAAAAGACTGTGGTGGAAGCGATTACGACAGAAGAATACGGCGCGGCAGCGGCAAGGCCTGCCTATTCGATTCTGGAAAATTACATGTTCAAACTGACGTCGGATTTCATGTTCGCGGACTGGCATGATGCAATTGAAAAATATATGAAGGGTTTAAATTAAAATGACTTTTTTAAGCGGGCTTGTTCAGAATCCTGTTTTTGTCGCGGCGGTCATGGGCTGGTTCGTGGCGCAGGTATTGAAAACCATTATACATTTTATGATTCATAAGGAACTCGTATGGGAACGGATGGTGGGAAGCGGCGGCATGCCCAGTTCCCATTCCGCGACCGTGTGCGCGCTGGCAACTGCAACGGGAATCCAATACGGCAGCAGAGGTTTTGAATTTGCAGTAGCAGTCATTGTGGCGATCATCGTTATGCACGATGCGATGGGCGTAAGAAGGGAGACGGGCATTCAGGCAAGAGTTCTCAATGAGATGATGGCGTTGTTCCGGGAAATGGGAACGAAAATGTCCGCAGAAGATAAGCTGAAAGAATTTGTCGGCCATACGCCGCTTCAGGTGTGGATGGGCGCACTGCTCGGCATTCTTACGGGATTTATTACTTGTCAGCTTATGATAGCGGATTATCATATTTTTTAAGTTTTTTCGGGAACCGGTGATTACCATTTTTTGCGGTATTCCAGCGGGGTCATTCCCTCTGCTTTTTTGAAAACTTTGATAAAATAGCCCGCTTCCTGAAAACCACAGTTCAGTGCGATATTTTCAATGGAGTCATCGGAGAAGCGGAGCATGGATTTGGCATGGGAAACGCGTATGGAAGTCAGCTCATTTCCGATGGTCGTGCCATATATTTTTTTGTATTCTCTGGAAAGATGGAATTTGCTGATAAAGAATCTGGAAGACAAATTTTCCAGATTTATTTTTTCGGCATAATATTTGTCCAGATAATCATGTACCTGTTTTATTTTTTCGGAGATAGAAGTAGGCTCTCTGTTTTCTGACAGATTTTCACTGAAGCATAATGTGATCAGATCCGTAAGATAGCGGTTGGCATAGAGTTCCAACAGAGATTGTTTTGTGGAATGAATCTGATATAAATGATGCAGAATATCAGTAAAAGCAATCGTATTCTGCGGCCGGAACAAAAACGGACAGGATTGTTTCAGGAAACTGTCATAAAAGCAGGGAGCTTCTTTTCCGTAAAAATGCACCCACATGAGGCTCCATTGGTCTGTTGCACTGCTTTCATGGGAATAGGGTCTTGTACAGTCCAGCCACACGCAGTCGCCTGCAGAAATATTGAAACGGCAGTCATCATAGGAAATATGTCCGCTTCCTTTCAGCACGATGAAAAAAAGATATGAATTCAGATTTTGTCTGCGGCTGATGTGGGGCTCCAGGCTTTGGAGCGTGCCGACTTCCTGCACATAAAGATAGTGTTCTCTGGCATAGGAAGAGGGCGTTGCAATAATACGGTCGGAGGTAGATTTTGCCATTTTTATAAAGATATCCTTTCAGCAATATTTTACCATTATGCGGCAATATTTTAGATTGATACTTGTATTATACAATAGTATACTCCCATATGGAATAGCAAGAAATAACAAAGATAAAGGAGACAACAAATGCAGAAAATAGCGTTAATCACTGGAATTACGGGTCAGGACGGTTCTTACCTGGCAGAATTTTTACTGGAAAAGGGATACGAAGTGCACGGACTCGTTCGCCGGCACAGTATTGCAAATACATCGAGGATCGACCATATCATACAGTCGGATTATTATAAAATTAAATTCTTCCTGCACTTTGCGGATACGACGGATTCCAGCAATCTGATGCGTTTGATTGCGGAAATCCGCCCGACAGAAGTGTATAATCTGGCGGCGCAGTCCCATGTGGGTGTTTCTTTTGAGGTGCCTGAGTATACGGCGGAGGCGACCGGCGTCAGCACTTTGAAACTGCTTGAGGCGATTCGGATCAATGGCGGTAATTGTAGATATTATCAGGCATCCACTTCGGAATTGTTCGGCGGTATTCCAGAGACGGCGCCGCAGAGCGAAAAGACGCCGTTTTATCCGAAGAGCCCATATGGCGCGGCTAAACTCTACTCTTACTGGATTACGGTCAATTACAGAGAGTCTTATAATATGTTTACCTGTAACGGAATTTTGTTCAATCATGAGTCGCCGAGAAGAGGCGAGAATTTTGTTACGAGAAAGATTACACTGGCAATTGCCAACATCATTGCAGGAAAGCAGGAAAAACTTTCGCTCGGCAATATGAATGCAAAGCGTGACTGGGGATTTGCGGGCGACTATATAGAGGGTATGTGGCTGATGCTGCAGCAGGACAAGCCCGATGACTATGTGCTTGCGACGAATGAAACACATACAGTAAGAGAATTTGTAGAAGCTGCTTTTGGTGAACTGGGTATCTGTATCAGATGGGAAGGAAGCGGTGTGAATGAAAAAGGCTTCGATGCGGAGAGTGGAAAGCTTCTGGTGGATGTCAATCCGGAGTTCTATCGTCCGGCTGAGGTGGAATTTCTCTGGGGCAACTGTGAAAAGGCAGAGAAGGAACTCGGCTGGAAGAGAAAGGTAGACTTTAAAGGGCTTGTCGCGATGATGATGGAGGCCGACTTAAAGGAAATCGCAGGAATGGGCTGCAAAGAATATCAGAATAAAAAGCAGAAGAAGAGCGAGAAATAAATCCTGCTTTTCGAGGAAAGGCAGGGGTATTTATGCTGGCGGTTATTTTTATATGGCTTTATATGGCGGTCACAGTTTTTTTGCTCGGCTATGGGATTCTGACAGGTCTTTCTATAGTCGGTTCTTACCGGGTAAAAAAGTGGGACAGCCATGTGATGTGCGGTCTGGCAGGTGCGGCCGTATATGCACAGTTTTTCAGTATTTTTGCGCCGGTAGGATTTGCGGCGAATCTGCTGCTTATCGCTATCTGTCTGCTTATCGCTTTTCTGTGCCGGAAAAGGCTTCGGGAAGATTGGAAGCAGATTGGACGGCGCAGGAAATGGGCGGAGGCGGACGGCGTTTTTCGGAAAAAATTTTTTGCAAAAGTTTTTTTTCTATTGGTATTGCTGCTGTTGTACGCTTACGGAACTTCGAGAGGAATACTGCATTACGATACTGCGCTGTACCATGCGCAGAGTATTCGTTGGATTGAGGAGTACGGTATCGTGAAGGGGCTTGGCAATCTGCATTGCAGGCTGGCTTATAACAGCGCTTCTTTTGCTTTATCGGCACTTTACAGCATGGCCTTTCTGGGCGGGCAGTCCTATCATTGCGCCGCCGGTTTTCTCGCATTTGTTGTTGCGCTCATTTGCACGGAATTAGGAAAGGTCATTGGAAGGAAAAAAATGTGTCCTTCCGATTTTGCGAGGGTAGCGTGTATTTATTATCTGCTGATGATCTATGATGAAATGATATCCCCGGCGTCAGATTATTTTATGGTCTTAACGGCCTTTTATCTGGTCATTCGCTGGATGGACCTGATGGAGGAAAAGGAGAAAGCGGTCTTTCCGTATGCGATGCTGTGCGTGCTCGGGGTATTTCTGATGACCGTAAAGCTTTCTGCGGCGCTGATCATTCTGCTCGTATGCGGTCCGGCTTCAGTGCTGTTACAGGAAAAGCGGTGGAAGGAAACAGGGGTTTATATCGGCCTTGGCATTTTAGCAGCAGCGCCTTATCTGATCAGGAATGTATTGTTGTCCGGCTGGCTCGTTTATCCGTTTACGGGACTCGACCTGTTCCGGGTGGATTGGAAAATACCGAAAGGAATCGCGGATTATGACGCAAAAGAAATACAGGTCTGGGGCAGAGGTTACAGCGATGTGACAAAGTTCGATATGCCGATTCGAGAATGGATGCCTGCGTGGTTTAGAGGTCTTGGCGGCATGGATAAGCTTTTTGTACTGGCGGCGGTACTGTCGGTTATTGTATTTGCGGTACGTTTTGGCCTGTGGCTCGTGCAAAGGAAGAAGGAATGGGTGGGGAAACTTTTACTGGAAGGCGTTGTTTCACTCAGTTTCCTTTTCTGGCTGTTCAGTTCACCGCTGATTCGTTACGGTTGTGTTTATGTCTATCTGACAACGGCTGTCGTATGGGGCGATGTATGTACGGAATTTTTTGAGAGTGTTCGTCTGAGCGGACGGAAGGCAGGGCAGTACGCGGAAAAGGCATGTATGCTCTTGATCGGTCTTTTTCTCGTTTATAAGGCGGCGGCTTTTGGAATGGAAGTCTGCACTTCCTATGTGAATGATTACTGGCTGTATCAGAAAGATTATGATAATTATGAGGTAAAGCGTTATGAGATAGACGGGGTTGTCTTTTATTGCCCGGTTGAAGGGGACCGGGTCGGATATGACAGTTTTCCTTCATCGCCGGCAGAAGCACAGATTCATCTGCGTGGAAACGGTATCGGAGACGGTTTCCGATATGCGGAGTAATAAAAGCGGATGCAGCATGTGGCGCCTGCGTTGAAGAATGATAAAAACAAAGTTAGAGAGGAAAAGGAAATGGAAAAGACAGATAAAATTTATGTGGCAGGGCACAGGGGACTGGTAGGAAGCGCAATCGTCAGAAACCTGAAAGAAAAAGGATACGAAAATGTCATCGGCCGGACGCATAAGGAACTGGATTTGACCAGTCAGGCGGAGGTCAGAGCCTTTTTTGAGACGGAGAGGCCGGATGTGGTCGTTCTTGCCGCAGCAAAGGTGGGCGGCATTAATGCCAATAATACGGCGCCCGCGGAATTTGCATATGAGAATATGCAGATTCAGTGTAACGTGATTAAGTGCTGTCATGATTTTCGGGTAAAGAAACTGCTATTTCTCGGAAGTACCTGTATCTATCCAAAGATGGCGCCGCAGCCAATACCGGAAGAGGCACTTTTGACGGGGCCGCTCGAGGAAACCAATGAGGCCTATGCGATAGCGAAAATTGCAGGACTTGAAATGTGCAAGTTTTACAAGAGGCAGTACGGTGACGATTTTATCAGTTGTATGCCGACTAATTTGTATGGGGCTTATGATAATTATGATCTGCAGGGCTCTCATGTCATGCCGGCGATGATTCGGAAGTTTCATGAAGCGAAAGTAAATAAGGAAAAGAAGGTGGAACTTTGGGGAACCGGAACGCCGCTGCGGGAATTTTTGTATGTGGATGATATGGCGGATGCCTGTGTATTCCTCTTGGAAAATTACAGTGGGGAAAGCCATGTCAATATCGGAACCGGAAAAGAAATCACCATCAGAGAACTTGCCGAGCTGGTGCAAAGGACAGTCGGTTATCAGGGAGAGATTGTCTGGAACGGAGACATGCCGGACGGCACGCCGCGGAAGCTGACGGATGTTACGAAGCTGCATGAACTCGGATGGAACCACCGGATTGAGTTGGAAGAAGGCGTCCGGCTGGCGTATGAGTGGTTTAAGGAAAATGTCGATAGTGCTCGAATGTAAAGGAAATGACGAACGGAGATATTTTATGAAAACATATGGAGTGATCTTGGCGGGCGGAGGGGGAACCCGTTTCTGGCCGCTGAGCAGAAAGGAACTGCCCAAGCAGCTTCTCAACCTGACAGGGAAAGATTTGATGGTGAATGAAACGATCGACAGGTTGGAAGGGAATATTGCGAAAGAAGATATTTTTGTTGTTACGAATCATACGCAGGCAGAACTGATGTTAGAGGCGACATCGGGAAGGGTGAGTCCGAATCATGTTCTGGCGGAGCCGGCGGCGAGAAATACGGCTGCCTGTATAGGCTATGCGGCGATGGAGATTTTACGCAAATACGGTGATGGCGTGATGTGTATTCTGCCTTCCGACCATTACATCAAAAAAGTGGATGTTTATAAAAAGGTGATTGCTGATGCGCTGCGAATTGCCGAAGAGACGGATGCACTCGTTACATTGGGGATTCAGCCGGCCTTCCCATCGACGGGATACGGTTATATCTGCCATGAAGAGAAGAAAAATGAAAATGGAGCTTATCGAGTAAGGCGTTTTGTTGAAAAGCCAAATCTGGAGAAGGCAAAACAGTATCTGCTTTCTGGAGAATATTTGTGGAACAGTGGCATGTTCATTTGGAAAGCTTCCGTTATCATGCGCCATTTTGAAGAACTTCTGCCGGAAGTTTATACCTGTCTGCAGAAAATAGGAGATGCAATGGGAACTGACGCAGAGTCGAAAATTATTCGGGAAGTTTATCCGCAGATTCCGAAGATTTCGATTGATTATGGAATCATGGAACGGGCGGAGAAGGTTCTGGTACTGGAAGGCGATTTCGGGTGGAGCGATGTGGGGAGCTGGGACGCGCTGGAAGCCTTATACGAAAAGGACGAATACGGCAATATTACTTATGGAGAGCAGGTGCATATTGATACTCATGACTGCATCATCTATGCGAAAAATAAATTGGTAACGACGATCGGACTGGATAATGTCATTGTCGTGGAGACGGAAGACGCAGTTCTCGTCTGCGACAAGAACCGGGCGCAGGAAGTCAAAAAGATTGTGGAAGCATTGCAGGACTGCAATAAACCACAGTATCTGTAAAGAGGATGGTATTAACGGAACAGTTCAGCCACCGTCCGCGGCGTATATGCAGTTCCTTTGTCGGCACGCTCTCGCTCCGCGAAGAGCAGTAGCGGCACTAAGTTCAAAAGCCGCAAAGCGCCTTTTTCACTAAGTGCCGACGCTCTTCAAGGACCGACGCAGGAACTGCATATGCGCTGCGGACGGTGGCTGAACTGTTCCGTTGGAAGATTTGGGCGATAAATAACAGCTTACATTTTTTACCATATTATGATATGCTTTTCCAAAATGTAAGATAAAACTGTACGGTAAAGGGGAATGATGCAATGGAGAGCAATACGATGGTAAAGCCGGAAACGGAACAGGTGATTTCCGGTTTGATGTTAGAACTTGGAATACCGGCTCATCTGAAGGGATACCAATATCTGCGTACGGCGATCAGCATGTGCGTGGAAGACATGGAACTTATCGGAAGCGTAACGAAACTGCTCTACCCGGATTTGGCGAGGCAGTATCTAACGACGGATCAGAAAATCGAGAGAGCCATCCGGAATGCGATTGAAGTTTCCTGGGAGCGGGGAAACGGAGAACTGTTTAAAAGATTGTTCGGATACAGTAACAGTATTGGACACAGCAGGCCGACGAACAGCGAATATATTGCGTCGGTGGCGGACTATGTGCGTCTGGAACAGGGGTTTGTTTGATGGCTTAATGTGAATTGGTAACAGGATATATCGGGAAGGGATTTGCAGTGTAAATTTTTAGAGCGCAGGCCGCGGGGCTTGCGCTCTTTTGCGCGGATATGCTATACTGTTGACATAAATAGAGTAAAAATGCGGTCAGTACAGACGCATTAAATAACAATGGGCGGAGAATGGAAATGAGTTTATTGAGTGTTATCGTACCCTGTTATAATGAGGAGGAGAATATAGCCGATTTTTATCACGAATTATTGAAAAACGGTTCCTTTTTGGAGGAAAAGAGGATAGAGCTGGAAATTTTATATATTGATGACGGTTCAAAGGATGGTACTGTGGCGGAAGTCAAGAAGCTGCGAGCGGAAGATGAACGCGTCCATCTCTTATCTTTTTCCAGAAACTTCGGGAAAGAGGCGGCTATCTATGCCGGGCTGCAGAAATCCAAAGGGGATTATGTCGTTCTGATGGATGCGGATTTACAAGATCCGCCGGCGCTTCTGCCGGAAATGTATTCGTATATTGAACAGGGATATGATTCTGTGGCGACAAGACGAGTTACCAGGAAAGGGGAACCTGTGGTCCGTTCCTTTTTTGCAAGACTTTTTTACCGCCTGATGAACCATATTTCCAAGACCGAAATCGTAGACGGTGCGAGGGACTATCGTCTGATGACGAGACAGGTGGTGGATGCGATTCTGTCCATGACGGAATATAACCGCTTTACAAAGGGAATTTTTGGCTGGGTAGGCTTTGAGACAAAATGGCTTGAGTTTGAAAATGTGGAGCGGAAAAAGGGGGAGACGAAATGGTCCTTCTGGAAGCTTTTTCTGTATTCGATTGACGGGATTACTGCTTTTTCCACCGTGCCGCTGGCAATCGCTTCTATTATGGGAGTCGTATTCTGTTTTGTGGCATTTCTGTTGATTGCCGTAACGATCATCCGCAAGCTGTTATTTGGCGACCCGACTTCAGGCTGGCCTTCGTTAGTCTGTATTATTTCGCTGATCAGCGGCGTACAGTTGTTTTGTCTTGGGATTGTGGGGCAATACTTATCTAAGACTTATATGGAAGTGAAGCGCAGACCCGTTTATCTGGTAAAAGAGGATATCTGATGGAAGAGATGGTCAGCATTATCGTACCGGTCTATCGTGCGGCGCCTTATATTGCCGAAACGATAGAGATGGTCACAAAACAAACTTATCGAAATTGGGAGCTGCTTCTGATCGATGATCATTCGCCCGATAACAGTGCGGAAATCATCCAGAATATAATAGAAAAACAGTCAGACCGGGCATTATCTTATCCATGCGGAGCAGGGCGGATTTGTTTGATCCGGAAAGAAAAGAATGAGGGTGCGGCCAAAGCGCGGAATACAGGTATCGAACGTGCAAAAGGGAGATACATCGCTTTTCTGGATGCGGATGATATCTGGCATCCGGAGAAACTCGAAAGAGAACTTTCCTTTATGAAAGAAAAGCAGGCGGCTTTTGCATTTACTGCTTACGAATTTGGTGACGAGAAGGCTCAGGGAACCGGAAAAATCGTAAAGGTGCCGGAACGGCTGACTTACAGAAAGGCTTTGTCCAGAACGGTGATCTTTACATCAACGGTCATTTTTGATACGGCGAAGATTCCGAAAGAGTTGATATGGATGCCCGAT
This sequence comes from uncultured Lachnospiraceae bacterium, assembly GCA_947178125.1. Lineage (GTDB taxonomy): Bacteria > Bacillota > Clostridia > Lachnospirales > Lachnospiraceae > UBA3282. The sequence continues at coordinate 15,793 of CAMWXB010000056.1, forward strand.
GTGGCGAGCGAGGATACAGCTACCTGGTGGAAAGTCCTGCGGAATGGTCATACGGCGTATGGCCTGAACGAAACGCTTGCTATTTACAGAAGGCCGGCGAAGAGCCTTTCTTCTAATAAATTTACGGCGCTAAAGCGAATCTGGAATCTGTACCGCAGGGAAGAAAAGCTGTCTCTTCCCGTCAGCGCGTTCTGCTTTTGTTTGTGGGCGTTTCGCGCTACGCTTCGGCGTATATAAATTCACAAATGAGGTGCTAAGGTGAAACGAATAGAATCTTTGAAGAGGTTGATCATATCGGAGCTTCCGCTCATTGGCCTGTTCCTTTATACGGGTGTATATGCTTATTTCTGGATGACGGAATATTATCCATATCTGCATCTGCATCGAGGACTGAACTACTATTTTAAGGGACATATGCTGATGTTCCTGGTCTATTTCGTGTTGTTGTATTTTTTTACGAGCACATATGGAGGCTTGAAAATCGGATATTTGAAGCCGATAGATGTTTATTTTTCACAGTTTTTCTCACTGGTCGGTGTTAATGTGATTTCCTATCTGCAGATTTCATTGATGCGGAACTGGCTGGCAAATGCGAGGCCGATCGTTGCCACGATGCTGATACAGGTCGTGTTGTCTGCAGTATGGGTATATGTTTGCAATATGCTTTACCGCAAGGTCTTTCCGCCGCGGGAAATTCTGCTCGTGCATGGGGAACGTCCGATCAATGACATTGTTGCGAAGTTTGATTCCAGAAAGGACAAGTACAGAATTAACCGGTGTATGAACATTTCCGAGGGAATGACCAAAATTCAGGAGGAAATTCTGGCGGGTTATGGGGCAATCGTATTGTGGGATATTCCGATGCTGGAGCGGAATGAACTTCTGAAATATTGTTATAGCAAATCCATCCGTGTGTATATGATGCCGAAAATAACAGATGTACTCGTACAGGGGGCCGATCAGCTTCATTTGTTTGATACGCCGATCCTGCTGACAAGAGAGTATGCGCTGAAAGCGGAACAGCGAATCGTAAAACGGCTCATCGATATTATCTGTGCGCTCATTCTGTTAGTCATTGCTTCGCCTTTTATGTTGATTACGGCGATTGTGATAAAAGCCTATGACAAGGGACCTGTTCTTTATAAACAGATTCGTTGTACGATCAATGCGAAGGAATTCTATATTTTGAAGTTCCGCAGTATGCGTGTGGATGCGGAAAAGGACGGTGTCGCCAGGCTTGCGTCCAAGAATGATAACAGAATCACACCTGTCGGTAAGTTCATCCGGGCGGTCCGCATCGATGAACTGCCACAGCTTTTTAATATTCTAAAAGGAGATATGTCTTTTATCGGACCGCGCCCGGAGCGGCCGGAGATCATTGCGCAGTATGCGGAGGAAATGCCGGAATTTGTTTTCCGGATGAAAGTAAAAGCAGGATTGGCCGGTTATGCACAGGTCTATGGGAAATACAATACGACGCCTTATGATAAGCTGAAACTGGACCTGACTTATATTGAGAATTATTCGGTATGGCTTGACTTGAAACTGATGCTGCTGACCTTAAAGATTTTATTTAAGCCGGAAAGCACGGAAGGCGTGGACAGCGGGCAGACGACGGCTAAGAAAGTGTGAGAAGAAGTTTATTTGTGTTCGGATTTTGAGATTCCGCAGAGTGGAATCATGGAGGTTAGCATGAAATACGGAAATGAGGGTATGGACTGCAAGAAGTATTTTCTTCTTTTTCTGCAGAAAGCGTGGTTCGCGGCGTTAGCGGCGATCGTCGGTGCGGCGCTGGGCGGGGGTATCTATCTTTTTCATCATGTAGTGCTGAACAGTAACCGGGAATATCGTGCTGAATCTAAAATCTATCTGGATTTTGCGCCGGATGAGAGCGGGGAAATTTATCAGGCTTACAATGGATATACCTGGAATGACCTGATGGCAACAAAGCCGATTCTGGACGGCACGATGGCATATCTGCCGGAAGGTTATACGGAAGAAGAGGTCATTTTGGCGACCAGGGCGGAAATTCTGTCAGACCTGCGGCTGCTGACGATTACGGTCACGACTTCCAGTCCGGAGCGGACAATGGAAATCTTGAAAGCGACCGATCTGTCGCTGGTAGAACTTGGAAAGCAGGCGAAAGAATTTAACGATATTCAGATCTACAGAGAAACAGAAGCCGAACTGGTGGCAGCAGACCCGCGGCTTTTACAGGCCGGACTGGTCGGTTTTGTGCTTGCGCTCGCGGCCGCGCTTCTTGCGATGGCGCTTCATTATGTATTGGACGATAAAATTTATGTGCCGGGCGATTTAAAGTGTGTTACGGGGCTTCCTTTTGTGGGATTTTGTCTTGAGGGAGCAGGAGATGGAAGAAAAGTATCCAGTGACATGACAAATGAAGGTTCTGGACAGGGAAAAGATGCAGAAAAAGCAACTGACAGCAGAGAGCACAGGCTGCTTGAGAATTTGCAGAGGGATTTGGAGAAGAATCGGGCATATCTTGCCGGAAAGACCGGAACGCTCACGATGTTTGCCCTGGAAAAGAACCAGACGATAACGGCACAGACATATGAAGAACTGCGAAAGGCGGATGGCGTGCTCTTAGCTGTCCCTTATGGAAAAATGGACAGGACGACGCTTGGTTACCGAATCGAGCAGTTGACATTACAGGAATGTAAACTTGCGGGCATTCTCATTCAGAATGCCGATATGAGGTTATTAAAATGGTATTACAATCACCTTTAGGGGTTCAGGTTCTGGTATCTACAGTAAATCAGGATGTCCGGGCATTGGCTGAGAAAATGAATCTGGAAACGCGGGCTGTCATCGTGAATCAGTGCGATGCGTATGACTATCGGATATGGAATACGGAAGGCGGACCGATACAGAGTTTCAGCATGGCAGAGCGGGGCGTCGGACTCAGCCGGAATACGGCGCTGCTGCATGCGGATGCGGATGTATGCCTGTTCTCGGATGAGGATATCGTGTTGGAAAAGGGATATCAGGATACGATTCGGAAAGCTTATGCACAGCATCCGGACGCGGACATGCTGCTTTTTAATGTCCGGGTGGCACCTGCCAGAAGAACTTACTGGAATGAGCAGGTGAAGCGGATACGCTGGTACAATTACGGGCGGTATCCGGCTTACAGTATTTCCGGGAAACTGGATGCTTTCAGGCGGGCGAATGTGCACTTTTCTCTTTTGTTTGGAGGCGGTGCAAGGTATAGCAATGGAGAGGACAGTCTGTTTCTGCGGGACTGCTTGCGGGCAGGGCTCAGGATTTACGCCGTACCGGCCTGCATTGGAGAAGAAATTCCGAGAGAATCCACATGGTTTCATGGATTTACGGAGAAGTTCTTTATGGACAGGGGAGTGCTCTATCACTATCTGTATGGAAAACTTTCCAGAGTCTTTTCCCTGCGTTTTCTGCTTAAAAATAAGGGTGAAATGTGTGCGGAGATTCCGTTTAAAAAGGCATACTGGCTGATGAAAGAGGGAATCCGTTCGCAGAAAAAGCATTAGGAAGGGTAAGGGAATCACCATGATCTTGTATCTTACAGTCGCGGTGGGAACGGTGCTGCTTGCGGCCATGGTCGAGAGCCATCCGGCCACGCAGCCTTATAGAGTGACGAGACAGCAGATGTGCAACAGAGTCTGTCTGCTGGCTGTTTTTCTCATCCTTTTTACATTGTCTGCATGCAGACAGAATGTGGGAAACGATTATGCCAAATATGTAGAGTTCATGCATCTTGTCAATTCCAATGCGTATGTGCCGACGGAGCCCGGTTTTAATTTGTTGGTAAAGATAGTCTACGGAGTATCGGGTTATGAGAATCACCTGCTTGTTTTTGCGATTTATGCCTTTGTGACGATTTTACTTTTCCTGCTGGCAATTTATGAGCAGAGCGATGAGTTTCCAATGACGTATTTTCTGTTCATGGCGCTCGGATATTATTTTCAGACGTTCAGTACCGTGCGCTATTATCTGGCACTGGCGATTGCACTTTATTCCATGAAGTTCGTCATACGCAGGCAGTGGGGCAGATTTATTCTGCTGGCAATCCTGGGAAGCTTTTTCCACAAGTCGCTGCTCGTGATCCTGCCTTTGTATTTTCTGGCATCCGTTACATGGAAAAAATGGCAGCTTGCGCTTATCGGCGTTTTTTGCACGACATTTCTTTTTTTTCAGGATTTTTACTTGAAGGTGGTCGTATTCCTGTATCCGACTTATGAGGATACGGAGTATTTGGAAGGCGGTACGAGCTATATCAATATCCTGCGCTGTCTTGCGGTGCTTGTGCTTTCGCTGTTTTATTACCGGAAAAGCATACGGGATGACCGGAAGATGCAGTTTTATTTTTATCTGAATCTGGGTGCGCTCGTACTGTATGTATTTTGTTCTTTTCTGCCGATTATTTCCCGTATCGGGTATTACCTGACGATCAGCCATATTCTGTTTCTGCCGGCGCTGCTCGGGAAAACGGAGAACGGCAGATGGAAGAAACTTCTAAGGGTGGGAATGGTCACGGCAGCGGTGCTTTATTTTGCTGTTTTTATGAGCAGGGCGTATGACGATGGGCTGTTGATTTTGCCGTATAAAAGCTTTTTCTTTCATGATATGGTGAATATTCTATCGGATGTGAACTAGGGCAAGAAGAACTTCTAAAGTTCATGCCAGTGGGCATTTCGCCAAGAAGTTCTACGATTTGCCTAAGGCAAATCTTTCTTGCCCGAAAGAATGCCCCTAAAGCAGGGCATTCTTCCGGAGGTTTATGATTATTTGTAAAGGTAGGTGGTAGCATGGCGGAGCCGGTGTTTTCGATTCTGGTGGTCTGCTTGAATCCCGGTGATAAATTGAGGATGACATTGGAGAGCATCCGTGAGCAGACTTTTCGGAATTATGAGGTCATTATCAAAGACGGGCTTTCTTCAGACGGTTCGCTTGATCTTGTAAAAGAGGTCACAAAAGAGTTTCCGTCTCTGCGGATGATCGGGAAAAAAGACGGCGGTATCTATGATGCCATGAATCAGGCGGTACAGGAGGCCGAAGGCAGATATCTTTATTTCCTGAACTGCGGGGATAAATTCTACCATGAAAAAGTATTGGAGGAGATGGCCGGATTGATTGCAGGGCATCCGGCGAAGGCAGGCATTTATTATGGAAATATATACGAGAGGCGGACGGGGCGTGAAGTGGCGTCCAATCCAGGATTGGATGCTTTCGGATGTTATCGGAATGTGCCCTGTCATCAGGCCTGTTTCTATGACAGGAAACTTTTGCTCGCTCATCCTTTTGAGACGAAGTACCGTGTTCGGGCGGATTATGAGCAGTTTCTCTGGTGTTTTTTTACGAAGGGAGCGGGAGAGGAGACGTCATTTGTATATGGTGATATTCTGATCGCGGATTACGAAGGCGGCGGATTTTCGGAAACGGGAAAGAACCGCAGGATTTCTGCGGCGGAGCATAAGGAAATCGTCAGAAAATATATGCCTGCGGGGAAGGTATGGAAATACAGGATGATCATGTGGGTGACATTGGCGCCCGTTCGGACCTGGATTGCCAGGAATCCGGTGACATCCGGTTTTTATAATGGACTGAAGAAAAAAATTTACGGGAAGGGGTAAGGTGTTGAGGGATGAAGGTGCTTTGGGTATGCAATATTATGCTTCCGGCAATCGCAAAAAAATTAGGACTTCCATATAGCAATCGGGAGGGCTGGCTGACTGCTGTGCTGGATAGAGTGTTACAGGAGCAGCATCGCCACCGGATCACATTGGGGATTGCGTTTCCGGTAACAGAAGAGATAGGAAATATGAACAGGGAACTGGTGCTTGCGGGGGATGAGACCTGTGCCTGTTATGGGTTTGTAGAGAATTTGAATACACCGGAACAATATGACAGTAAGATTGAAAAAAGAATGAAGGAGATTATCGAGAATTTTCAGCCGGATATGATTCATATTTTTGGAACGGAATTTCCGCATACGCTGGCATGTGTGCGCGCCTATCGGAAGCCGGCAAGGACGCTGATCGGAATGCAGGGGCTTATTTCTGCCTGCGCGGCAGCATATATGGCTGATCTACCGGGGAAAATACAAAGAAAGACGACGTTCCGGGATTTGGTCAGAAAGGACAGCCTCAAACAACAGCAGAAAAAATTTTACAAGAGGGGTCTGTACGAAAAGGAAGCGCTGCGTCTGACAGGGCATGTGGCCGGACGGACGGATTTTGACAGGGAGACGGCGGCCAAGATCAATCCGGAAGCGACCTATCATTTTTTGAATGAAACGCTCAGGAGTTGTTTTTACAAGGATAGATGGAAGCGGAATGCCTGTATTCCATATAGCATTTTTTTGAGTCAGGGCGATTACCCGTTAAAGGGTTTTCATTATCTGTTACAGGCGATGCCGGCGGTATTGGAGCGGTTTCCTGATGCGCATATTTATGTGGCGGGAAATAATATTCTGCGGAGCAATACGGGAAAGGACAAACTGAAACTTTCCGGCTATGGAAAATATTTGAAGAAACTGATCAAAGACAATCAGTTGAAAGATAAAATCACGATGCTCGGTATGTTGGATGAGGAAGGCATGAAAGAGCAGTTCTTAAAGAGCCATGTCTTCGTCTGTCCTTCGGCGATGGAGAATTCACCTAATTCTCTCGGAGAGGCGATGCTGCTCGGCGTACCCTGTGTGGCGGCGGATGTAGGCGGTATCCATAATCTTTTGATAGACGGCGGAGACGGGGTCTTATATCCGGCCGGCAGTGTAGAAGGGCTGGCAGAAAAACTCATTGAGATTTTTGCGAAGGAAGCAATCACCGAGAAATATTCGGACAATGCCAGACGGCATGCACGGGAGACACATGACGCTGACCAGAATTATTATAAGATGATACGGATTTATGAGGAGATCATAGGGTGAATTATGAAGATAACCTTTGTTTCAAATTATATCAATCATCACCAGATACCTTTTTCCAATGTGCTTTATGAGCGGCTGGGGAAGGATTACTGTTTTGTGCAGACGATGCCGATGGAAGAAGAACGGGTGACGATGGGGTGGGGAGTCGATGTTGGAGTGCTCCCTTATGTGCGCTGTCTCTATGAGGAGGAATATGTGTGCCGCAGGGCGATAGCGGAAAGCGATGTCGTATTGCTTGGCTGGACGGAGCGGGAAGATATCGCGGCAGAACGGCTGCGCTCCGGGAAAATAACGATACGCATCAGCGAGCGGCTCTATCGGGAAGGACAGTGGAAGGCTGTTTCTCCGAGAGGGCTTTTGGCAAAATACCAGGAACATATCCGCTATCGGAAGCAGAATGTATATCTGTTATGTGCCGGAGCCTATACCGCATCGGATTTTCATTTGATCGGCGCTTATCCGGGGAAAATGTTCCGCTGGGGATATTTTCCGGAAACAAGAATCTATACGGAGGAAAAGTTTGCAGCCATGAAAAAGGACGGCCCGCTGCAGATCGTATGGGCGGGAAGATTTATTCCGTTAAAACACCCGGAATATGTGGTAATGCTTGCAGAATGCCTGCAGAAGAAAGGCCATGATTTTCGGGTGCATATGCTTGGAAGCGGAGAACTGGAACAGGATATCAGGCAGCAGGTAAGCCGTAGCGGGCTGTCGGGGAAATTTGTATTCTATGGCTATCAGGAGCCGGATAAAGTCAGGGATGTGATGGAACAGTGCCATATTCATCTTTTTACGAGCAATTATCTGGAGGGCTGGGGCGCGGTCGTCAATGAGGGAATGAACAGCGGCTGCGTGGAGGTGGTGAATGCGCAGGTCGGCGCGGCGCCTTATCTGATTCAGCATGGGAAGAACGGGCTTGTTTATCCGAACGACTCCTATACGGAGATGGAAGCGCTTGTATTAGATCTGTTTGAGCACTGGGAAGAACGGAAACAAATGGGCTCTGCCGCATATCGGACGATTGTCAGGGAGTGGAATGCGGCGCATGCGGCGGAAGAACTGCTGCGCTTTTTGAATGGCCTGACAGAAGGAAAACTGCTTCCGGCATCCAGCGGGCCGCTCAGCCCGGCGCCTGCCATCGCGCCGGGGAAAATGTATGGGGCAATGATGCGCGGAGAGGTCTGAAGAAAGGTTTTGTATGGAAAATTTGAAGATCAGTGTTATCATACCGGTTTATAATACCTTGAATTGTCTGGAGAAATGCGTGGATTCCGTTTGTGGGCAGACCTATAAAAATCTGGAGATCATTTTGGTGGATGACGGTTCTACGGATGGTACGGGGCAGCTATGCGATACATTGGCGGAACGGGATAGCAGAATCTGCGTATATCACAAAGAGAATGGCGGCGCATCGTCCGCCCGGAATCTGGGTCTGCAAAAAGCATCGGGTGATTATGTTGGCTTTGTGGACAGCGACGATTACATTGATGCAGATGTCTATCAGGAGATGGCGGAACTTGCCGTGGAGAAAAATTATCCGGTCGTTCAGATTTCCAGAGACGAAAGAGATGAGGACGGAAACCGGCTGGCGGATGTCTGCATACCGCCGGAAAGGGTGCGGTTCTGTGAGTCGGAGATTTTTATCAAAGAACTTTTACTGCATCAGGGTGATTGTTCCTTCTGTACGAAACTGCTGAAAAAGGAATTGTTTGCACAGCATTGTTTTCCGGAAGGAGAGCTGAATGAGGATTTCAAGCTTTTGATCGAACTGTTGATGCAGATAGAAGGAATTGCCATATTGCCAAAGCAGGGATACCATGTGGTCTGCAGGAGCGACAGCACGACAAGAAAACGTTCCGGGGACAGTTTTTCGAGGGTGTTCCTTGATATCGTGGAGAATGCGGATAGAATGCAGGAACTTGTGGACAGCGCTTATCCGGCGCTGTATGAATATGCGATTCGTTTTAATCTGTATCAGAGATTGGATTATATGCTGCATATTCCGCTTTCACAGATGAGAAAGGAAAATATCTTTTATCAGAATGTAAAAAAGTATCTCAGAGCGCATATCGGGGATACCATACGCAATCCCTGGCTGACAAAGAAAAATAAGGTATATCTGCTTTTGCTGACAGCGACGCCGAAGATGGTGCGGCGGGTTCATGGATGGAAGATGCGGATTGGAAAGTGAAGGAATATGGGGAAAAGAAAGAACGCAGATTGAGCGGGAATGGACTGGTATATGGAAAAAATGGATATTCAGAAAAATGAAAAAAGAATATATTTATTTCTTTTCCTGCTTGTCTGGTGCATACAGATGCTGACGGCAGTTTATTTTTGCTGTCAGAAACAGGGTTTTCATGAGGATGAGTATTATACCTATTATTCCACGGCGCGGACCTATGGCCTGATGATTGAAGACGGTGCGTGGATGGAACGGGATGCTTATTTTGATGAATTTGTTGTTCTGGAAGGAGAGGGATTTCAGTATGGAATGGTAAAACTGGTGCAGTCCTGGGACGTGCATCCACCCGTTTACTATTGGCTCTTTCATACGGTCTGTTCCTTTTTCCCGGGGCAGTTTTCCAAATGGTTCGGACTTGGTATCAACCTGGCGGCTTTCGGTTTCAGTATGTTTCTGCTGCGGTGCCTTTCGCTGAAAGTGACGGGACAGAACGAAAAGCTGTCACTGTTCGTTTGTTTTTTCTATGGGTTTACGCCTGCGGCGATGAGCAGTGTTGTCTTTATCCGTATGTATGCGCTGCTGACGGTATTCGTATATCTGTGCGCGATACTGCATGTGCGTGTAGTTGAGAATGACGGAATATTGGTGAAACAACAGTCTGAAGGAGAGCGGGAAGAGGGGCAGGATAGCCAGACAGGGAAACTTTCTTTCGGGAAATTTCTGCTTCCGCTGATGGCTGTTACTTATCTTGGATTTCTGACACAGTATTATTATTTCATTTTTTGGTTCTTTATGGCATTTGCTTTCTGTGTTTATCTTCTGTGGCGGGACAGAAATCTGTGGAACTGTATCCGCTATGGCATTAGTCAGGCCATAGCGTACGCGTTGGCTTATCTGACCTATCCTTCCTGCCTCGGGCAGATGTTCCGCGGGCAGCGGGGGGCGCAGGCGACCAGCAATTTTTTTGATTTCTCTAATACGTTGACAAGAATTTCTTTTTTCTGGGAATTGCTGGATGAGTATGTATTTGGAAAGACGCTTTTGCTGTTGCTTGTGCTGGCGGTCATTGCGGCGGTATCTGCGGGCTTTACGATTCGGAAAAGAAAGAAGTATAATGTGGCCTATGGACTGTTGCTTTTTGCCGTAATCGGGTATTTTCTGGCAGTATCCAAGACTGCGCTGCTTCTTGGCAATACATCTGTCCGTTATCAGACACCGATTTACGGGATTGTCGTGCTGCTGCTTTTCGGGGCGATACGGGGTGGATGGAACTGCTGCTGTGAACTGCGCGGCGATAAAAAGAACTACATTGGAGAAAAGCTTTTTCAGACGGCAGCCGTATTGTATATGCTGGCCGGTCTGTCAGGACTGTTTTTGGGGCGCGTCGTATTTCTTTATCCGGAAGCGGCAGAGAGAGTTTCTTTTGCAAGGGAAAAAGCGGCGTCGGATGTGCCGGTCGTCTGCCTTTATGATGCGGGGCAGAGCTGGTGCGTGTGGGATTGTGCGGACGAATTTTTTGAATATGACAGAATCTATTTTGCAAGTCAGAACGATACGGAGCCGATTTTGGACGCGGTCATTGCAGACAGCGGGGAACTGGTCGTTTATCTGAGCAATACGGCAGAGAAACAGGAACAGCTGGAACGTATCCGGAACAGCAATCCGAAGCTGACGGCATATGAATTGCGGTATCAGGAGAAATATTGTGATGTATATTATTTTCATGAGTGAGTTTTGCACTTTGCTTTAGATTTACCAATAGTTGCCATGACTTCCATATAGTTGCTTTAGGGTACCGGTGTTGTGAGGATATACTAATTGTGTATCACAACAACTGGAAGGTGTGATTTTATGGAATGGATGAGCGTTGGTGAGAATATCAGAAAGAAGAGGCTGGCAAAGTCCTGGAAGCAGGCGACTTTGGCGGAAAAGGTGGATTTATCCAATTCTTATATGGGAATGATTGAACGCGGGGAGAAGATTCCGAGGCTGGAGACTTTTGTGAACATTACGAATGCCTTAGATACGACATCCGATGAGATTTTAGAAGGCGTTTTGAATAAAGGGTATGAAATACGGATGTCCGAGTATATTAAGAAAATCGAAGGGCTGCCGAAAGAAGAACAGAATCAGATTTATGATGTTCTGGATGTCATGCTGAAATATGGTCATAAAAGAAGGTAAGGGTATAAAACCGTAAATACGCCAGAGGAAAGGGAATGTACAAAATAGCAATCTGCGAGGATGATAAAGGTTATATTGATTATATAAAAGAAATCATTTTGAAAACAAATATGATAGATGAAAACAGTCTGTTGTTCTATGAATTTTATTCCGGGGAGCAGTTGTGTCTGAGCTTGAATTTCGATTATGATCTGGTGATACTGGATATGCAGATGGAGGAAATGGATGGGTATGAAACGGCGATGAAAATGCGGGCGATGGGGCATCATTTTCTGCTTGTATTCTGTTCGGGTGTTGTAAAGCCATTTCCTTTGTCGTTTAAGGCAAATCCATTCCGTTATCTGTTAAAAGAATATACGGAAGAAGAAATGATAAGCGAGATGGCTGAAATCGTAAATGAGATGAAGACCAGGAAACGGGCAATGTCATTTAGATAAGATAACTATAAGGAGTAGAGTATGTAGAAATACATA
>CAMWXB010000057.1 GCA_947178125.1 uncultured Lachnospiraceae bacterium
CGTTTTATCGAAGATCTGGGTTTTACTTCTTTTGATTTTATGAGTATGCTCGGAGAAGTCGAGGATACGCTTGATGTTGAAATAGAGCAGCAGGAAGCGGCGGATATTCGGACAGTACAGGAAGCGGTCGATTATTTGTCTAAACTGGTTGACTGATAACAGACCGGACATATGGTGGAAAGGGTATGGTATAGACGATGAACGAATTGCGCAGTACGATCTATGAGCTGCTTGTAAAGGCGGAAGAAGCCTATGGCACACAGGATGCTATTCGGTATAAGGTAAAGAGCGCCGGCGAAAGCGGCAAAAAAGAAACGAAAGTAGAAGCCAGGACATATACACAGTTAAGACAGGACAGCGAACGTTTTTCGGCGGCGTTATCAGGGCTTGGAGAACAGGGAAAACATATTGCCCTCGTAGGGGCCACATCCTATTCATGGATTACAGCCTACTATGGCATCGTGAACGGCGGCAGCGTGGCGGTTCCGTTAGATGCAAACCTTCCTGACGAGGACTTGTGTGAACTGATTGACAGGGCGGATGTTACAACGCTCATCTATGATGGCTCGAAAGAAAGTACGGCGGCCATGGCGGCGGAGAAATGTCCTAATCTGGTTCATATTATCGCGATGGAAGCGCCGGGAAGCGGAAATCCGAATGCTTTGTCTATGTGGGATTTGATCGAAAAAGAGCAGAAGGGAACAGGATATGAACCGAAGCCGGAAGACTTGGCCACGATTATGTTCACTTCGGGTACCACAGGAAAAAGCAAAGGCGTTATGCTCACTCATCGGAATCTCGCGGAAAACGCGACCGCGCTCGATATGGGATATGAGCCGGGAATGGTCGTTATGAGCGTACTTCCCATTCATCATGCGTACTGCCTGAGCATGGATATCCTCAAAGGAACATCCATAGGCGCAATCATCTGTATCAACGATTCGCTCCTGCGGGTGGCCAAAAACATCAAACTCTTTGAGCCCAATATGATTTTGATGGTACCGCTCATGGTGGAAACGCTTGCAAAAAAAATGGAGGAAGCCTCCTTCATTCCGGCGCCCCTCGTCAAAGGGAAAGTATTCGGAAAACAGTTCCATACGATATGCAGCGGCGGCGCGTATCTAAATCCGGCTTACATTGATTTCTTCAAAAAATACGGAATCACGATTTTACAGGGCTATGGCATGACGGAGTGTGCGCCGGTCATCAGTACGAACTGTAACGGCGCTTTTAAAGCGGGTTCGATTGGAAAATGTATGCCGAACTGCGAAGTGAAGATCGTAGACGAAGAACTCTGGGTAAAAGGAAGCAGCGTTATGCAGGGATACTATAAAATGCCGGAAGAGACAGCGCAGACATTGGAAGACGGCTGGCTGAAAACAGGCGATCTCGGTTACATAGATGAGGACGGTTATCTGTTCCTGACCGGGCGCAAAAAGAACCTGATCATCACGCCGAACGGTGAGAACGTATCTCCCGAGGAAATCGAAAATAAGCTCAGCGAGAAACGGCTGGTACAGGAAGTGCTGGTGCGCGAGAGCGATGGCGTCATCGAGGCGGAAATCTTTCCCGATTATGAATACGCTGCCAAGAAGAAAATCAAGGATATCCAGGCACAGTTACAGGAAATCATCGATTCCTATAATAAGACAGCGCCGCTCTATAAGCGTATCTTCAAACTGAAAGTGCGCGATGTGGAGTTTGAAAAGAATACGACGAAAAAGATCAAAAGATTTTAGGAAACAGGGATTATGAGACGGCAGAGCGCCGGATGCAGGAATGTGTCCGGTGTTTTTTGTGCCTGTGTATAGCAAAGCCATCGAAAAAATGGTAGAATTTAGGCAGAGAAAACATTGCTTCGAAGAAGTGTGGAAGGATGAACGGAATGAAAAGAAATCTTTTCCTGCTTGGCATTTGGATGTTCACATTGCTTTTGTGGGTGGGGAAAATTGATGCAAGGGCAGGAAGCATCAGTGATTTTGAGAAAGAAATAAAAGAGTATGGTTTCAGACAGAGTACAGAGGGAATGACGGTAGAGGAAATGGAATCAATGGGAAGCTGCCAACAGAGCGATCAGAGATACCGCAGCATCCTGGATATTAAGCATGGATAAAACGGCAGAAGAGCATTTATACCTTGATTACCAGATAAAAACTTTAGATGATGAACTCTACAGCGTTCTGTATACGGGAACGGCCGGAGAACGCATCTATCGCTTCGGTGTGACAGTATCTTTGGGAACAGGGGAACGATTGCCGATCAGCGCTGTTATGGAAGAATTGCCGGAAGATGGCAGTAAATCAGAAGATTATGATTATTACGTCACTGACGATATTATTTATGTGCTCGGAATAAACGGCAGTATATCCGGTGCCAGAAGATTAGATTATCAGTCCTATATTTGGGAAGAAAAAAGAGAAGAAATATATGATGATACCGGAGTGCTGACCGGAACAATCTCTTTTCAGTATCCCGTATTACAGGAAAATAGCAGCCATACAGGCATTATCAACCAGAAGATAATGGAGGATGTGGAATTTTTTTATGTGGAAGTGTTGGAACGTTTTACGGAGAAAGCCTTGCTGAATGCAGAACAGATGAGAGAGTTATACCATCAGGAAGGACAGGAAGGATATGAATATGCGATGAGTATGTGGAAAGATATGGGAGGTTATACGTCTTTGCAGATAACGTGCAATGTGATAAGAGATAATGATGGACAATTTGGTGTAAGCTACCAATTAGGCGATCATTGCTATGCCTATATATGTGATCTGAAAACGGCTGAAGTATTGGAAGGAGAAGATGCTGTTGAACGAATGGCAGAATATTGGAATGCGCAGGAGGTACTGCAATGAAATTTAAAATACTGATCGTTGAAGACGATCCCGTCATACAGACACAGTTAAAAAATCTTCTGGCTGGAAACGGGTATGAAGCGGAAACCATAACGGACTTTCAGAATGTTATGGAACAGGTAAGATCGTTTGCGCCGCATTTGCTCCTTCTGGACATAAAACTTCCCGGCAATAATGGTTTTATGATCTGTTCGCAGATTCGGGCAGTCTCCGATATGCCGATTATTTTCGTAACGAGCAGCAATACCGATATGGACGAGTTGAACAGCATTATGCTGGGCGGAGATGCATTTATGACAAAGCCTTACAATACGGCGATTCTGCTTGCCAAGATTGATGCGCTCCTGAAGCGTGTATATGGCGCCGGACAGAAAGAAATCCTTACATGGAACGGCGCCACGCTGCATTTGGAGAGCGGTTTTATTGAGCATGACGGCAGGAAGGCGGAACTGACCAAGAACGAAATGAAGATTCTCTATTATCTGTTCAGGCACGCTGGGGAAATCTGTTCCAGAAATGATATCATCGATTTTCTGTGGGACAGCCAGCTTTACATCGATGACAATGCGCTCAGCGTGAACATGACCCGCATTCGGGAGAAGCTGGCGGGAATCGGGCTGACGGATTTCATTCAAACGAAACACCGACAGGGTTATAAGTTGAAAAATTAAAATTTTTCACATGAGTAAGAATGGGAGGATACCTGTGAGTGGAAAACAATATTTGAAAAACCAACTGCCCGTCATTTGTCTGAATCTGTTCGGAATGCTGGCGCTGGCCCTATTTCTGCTTGCCAGCGGAAACAATATCCAGAGCGTTCTTTTCATTGCATTTGTCTGGCTTTTTACAGTCATTTGTTATCTGACGGCGGCCTTTTTCCTGCGAAAAAGGCGTTTGGATAAACTGCTTCGCATGACGGAACAGTTAGAGGAAAGGTATCTGATAGCCGAAATCATGGAAGTGCCGGAGCGGGCTGATGAACAGGTTTTTTACCGGGTCATGAAAATGGCAGATAAATCCATGCTGGAAAAGATAGGTGAAATACAACGGGAACGGAAAGAATATAAAGAGTATATTGAGCAATGGGTGCACGAGGCCAAAACGCCAATCACGGCGATGAAGCTGCTCTGTGAAAACGCTCATATTGATGTCGCACATTCGGATATTCATCGTTCTGATTTTACGAGGAATATGCTGACAGAACTGGAGCATATGAACCGTTATACGGAACAGGCTCTTTATTATGCGCGCAGTGAACATACGGAAAAGGATTATTCCATTCGGGAAATCGCTCTTGCTGATGTGATACATGACGCAATCGCGGATAATAAATACATGCTGCGCCAGAATCATGTAAAAATATTGATAGATACGATGGAAAGCAATGTTTATACAGATGATAAATGGCTCCGGTTCATTCTGGACCAGCTCATCAGCAATGCGGTAAAATACCGGACGGAGCAGCCGGCTATACACTTTTTTACGACGGAAAAGGTTGAAGAAAAGCAGGAACATAAAGGCGACCGGTTATTTCTGGGTATCGAAGATAACGGTATCGGTATATCGCCTGCCGATCTGCCGCGCATTTTTGAAAAAGGCTTTACCGGAGAGAACGGGCGAATCATACAAAGTTCCACCGGAATCGGACTGTATCTTTGTAAAAGGCTCTGTGATAAACTCGGAATCGGGCTGTCGGCTTCTTCTGAGGGAAAGGGTACGACAATTTGGCTTTCTTTTCAAATCAATGATTTTATTGCCGAAGTGCAGGGAGAATGAACTCTGCACTTCTTACATTTCTGTAAGAACTTCGTAAGAAAAACTGATACAAAAAACTGCCCGGTTTTTTTATAATAAGGCATAACAAAAATTTTCTGATGCGGGCCAGATGCCGGAACATTTCCGAGCCGGTGAAGAATCCGCAGTTTCAAAAGAAAGGAATGGTTATTTTTATGAATACGATTTTGCGGCTGGAGCATATCCAGAAATACTATGGCAATGAGGGCGCTGTAACAAAGGCGATAAACGATATCGGTTTTTCCGTAAAAGAAGGGGAGTTCCTTGGAATCATGGGGGCTTCCGGTTCCGGGAAAACGACGCTGCTCAACTGTATATCCACAATCGATACCGTGAGTGCGGGGCATATCTATTTAGAGGGGAATGATATCACGGAAATAAAGCCGAAAGCGCTTGCACGGTTCCGCAGGGAAAATCTGGGATTTGTATTTCAGGATTTCAATCTTCTGGATACGCTGACCGTTTCCGAAAATATCGCTTTGGCGCTGGCCATTAACAAAGTGCCTGTCAAGGAGGTGGAGCCGCGCGTTCAGGAAATGGCGGAGAAGCTGAATATCAGTGATATTCTGGACAAATATCCTTATCAGATTTCGGGAGGACAGAAACAACGCTGCGCCTGTGCAAGAGCGCTGATCGGCGGGCCGAAACTGCTTCTGATGGATGAGCCGACCGGTGCGCTTGACAGTCATTCTTCTCAAATGCTGCTCTCAACGATACAGCGCATTCATGAACAGCTCGGCGCGACGATTCTGATGGTGACGCATGATGCGTTTACTGCCAGTTATGCCGAACGCATTTTGTTTTTGCAGGACGGTGAGATCTTTACGGAACTGTATAAAGGGAATGATGAAAGAAATGTTTTTTTCAAGAAGATACTGGATGTTCTTACGATGATCGGAGGTGGAAAAAGTCATGTATGCGAAGCTTGTTCTTAAAAATGCGAAGCGTTCTGTAAAAGATTACCTGATCTATATTGTGACAATGACGATCTGCGTCGCTTTGTTTTATTCTTTTTTGTCAATTTCCAGCAGATACTATCGGCCGGACATCGGCTCCGAATATAAGTTCAGAATATTGGGTGACGGTATGAAATGGGCGATCAGCGCGGTCACATTGCTGTTGTTGTTCTTGGTGCGTTATGTCAACCAATATATGCTCCGCCGCAGACAGAAGGAATTTGCGGTTCAATCCATTATGGGAATGGAGCAGAAGATCATAGGCAGGATATTTTTTGCGGAAACATTTATTATGGGGCTGGCCGCGATTGTGATCGGGATTTTCTTCGGCGTGTTCGGTTCCCAGTTCATTACTGCAATGCTGCTAACTTCTTATGGAAAAAGTTATCAGATAACCTGGACGTTGTTCCCGGATACCGTTTTATACACAATTGGCTTTTTTGTATTGAGTTATTTGGCTGTGGGGTTATTTAATCTTCGTACGATCAGAAAAATCAAGATCATCGACATGCTTTCTGCGGATAAGGAAAATGAACCTTCCCTAAAGAAAAGCCGCCAGATGCCGATTGTTGTGATTTTGTTTGAAGTGATGGTATTCTGGATGCTTTTTACAGGTATTCAGAAAATGTATTTTTATTTTGACAGCCGGTTCGCGGCACCCGTTCATATCATGTTTTGGGGAAATATCCTGTTTCCGGCAGTCACGCTGCTATGGCCTGTAGTATGGCGGTTAAAGTATGGCAGGCGGATGCGTACGGAAAAACAGCGAAGCGGCGGACGCATGACGGGTGGTCACGCATCAATGGATGTCGGAGCCGGTCGAAGCCATAAAGACGGTTTTCCGACGCTTGTCTCTGGCTTACTGATATGCGCTGTCTGCTGTGCGTTTATGACGGCAAGTGTACCGGTCATGCAGAGTCAATATTATCTGGTACTCGGCGTGGGAGAGAGTGTGCTTGATCAATATATGATGTTCATCCTTGCGGACCTGCTTTTCTTTATCTGTGCGGTTATTTATCTTGCAAACCGCTTTCTGACCGCATGGAAGGAAAAATCGCCGGAGCACCGTTACCGCGGTCAGAATCTTTTCTTCTGGGGACAGATTACGACGAAGCTGTCCACGACGAATAAGACGATGACCCTGATCTGTATCACGCTGGTCATGGCAGTCTTTCTGTTTATGGCGGCGCCGATACTGGTGGGATGGGCACGCGGCTTCCTGGAGGTACGTTCAAAGTATGACGTACAGATTTTTACCGGCTATCGTACTGTTTATGAAGAAAAAGATCTTCCTCACGATGATTACGCATTCGTAACAGATTTTTTGGAGGAGCATGATCTGCAGATGGAGGCTGATTGTATTTTTAACCTGTATCTGCCAAGGCGGGAAGACTTCCATAATCGCGTGAAACGGGATTTTCCTGTTGTGGCGATTGCTTTGAGCGATTATAACAGGATAAGGCAGATGCTCGGATATGAAATGATTGCATTGGGGGAAGATGAATTTACGACGCAGTGGCAGACCATTGCCAGTGAAGAGGAGAGAGAGCAGTTCCTTCAGACCCATGCGGTGGTCACGACGGATGCAGGACATCTGCGCCTTTCTGATCAGGCCTGTTATAGCGATGCGCTTGGAGAAACACTCTATAATTCCTATACGGACGTCCTGCTCGTATTTCCGGACAGCGTTTGTCAAAAACTGCTTTCCGTCATGCGGAATCGCTATATCATGACGACGGAACCGATTTCCTATACGACAGCGGAGGAACTTGAAGCGCTCTTTTTGTCGGTATATCCGGAGGAAACAGAAGAGGGCGCCTATTACGGCATTGGTATGCGCACGCTTCAGGTCAACAGCACTAAAGCGGGGATGTTCGTTCTGCAGGCCGTCATGATTTACGGCGGCATTGTTTTAATGGTCATTTGCCTGACGATACTGTCCCTGCAGCAGCTTTTGGATGCCGGGCATTACCGGTACCGCTTTCTGGTCCTGCGTCATCTGGGCGTTGAGGAAAGGGACATCAGAAACCTGATCTTGAAACAGCTCGGGGTATGGTTCGGGCTGCCCGTTATGGTCGCACTTCTTTCCGCGGCTGTGGTCGTAACTTATTTTATCCAGTCGGTATCTGCGGAAATCACGGCTTATATCGGCTTCGGCACTTTGTTCAAACAAATCCTGATGACTGGCGGAATCCTTGCTTTATTGTTGATCGGCTATTTTATCAGCACATGGGAGCTCTTCAAACATTCCGTCGGCCCGGCCGGAGTCTCTGTGTAAGGATTGATTTCAAAAAAGGGCAGTCCATACAATCGCATGGCTGCCCCTTTTCATTATGTTGTTTTAGGAAGTGCGGCATTCGCTTTTTAAATTTAAATCTGCGAAACTATCTCCGCCGTCGTCTTCGGCCAGTTCATCGTATACAGGTGGATGCCGTCCACGCCGTGTTCTTTCAGATCACGAATCTGGCGGACTGCATAATCGATGCCGGCTTTGCGCATATCCTCTTTATTTTCCCCATAATTGGCGATGAGGTCGGAGAGTTCCTTTGGTACGGAAGAACCGGATAAGGTAACGCTTGTCCCAATCTGTTTCGCACTGATGACCGGCATGATGCCTGCGCAGATGGGCACCGTGATGCCGGCTGCCGCCGCGCGTTCTTTAAAGCGGTAGAACACATCGTTGCTGAAGAAAAGCTGTGTGATTAGGAAACTCGCTCCGGCGTCTACTTTTTCTTTCAGATGTGTTAAGTCGCTTTCAAAGCTTTCTGCTTCATAATGCTTCTCCGGATAGCAGGCTCCTGCAATCTGCAGGGAAGTATTTGCTTTCAGGTAGCGGACCATGTCAGTTGCATAGAAAAATTCCCGATTGTTGAACTGTTCATCGGTCATGGCCTGCGGTCTGTCGCCGCGAAGCGCCATAACGTAGCGGATTCCTTCTTTTTGCAGTGCTTCACAGTTCGTCTGAAGGTCTGCCTGTTTGAATCCGACACAGGTCATATGGGCGATGGCGTCAATATGTAACTGATTCTGGATATAAGAAACGATTTCTACAGTCTTTCCGGCTCTGGAGCCGCCTGCTCCATAGGTACAGCTGATGAAATCCGGTTTCAGCGCCGCAAAAGATTCCAATTTGCCAAAAACCGCCTGAAATTCTTCTTCTGTTTTCGGAGGAGAGACTTCAAAAGAAAGCGAGGTTTTCGTCCTGTTCAGTAAATTTTCTATCATTGTTATAACTCCCTTTCTGAATATTTCTTGCTTTTACAACTAAAATATCGTAACATAAATTCAGGTAGATAGCAACAAAAAGACAACTTGCAGACAGCGGAAAGGGCATGGTTATAAAAAATGAACGATAAGAAAACAACATTTACGAGTACCTCTCAATATGTGGCATCGAAAGAACTGCTCGCGAGCGTGAACGTGGCGGTCGCTTTGCAGAAGCCGCTGTTGATCAAAGGCGAGCCGGGTACGGGCAAGACGATGCTTGCACAGGCGGTCGCGGAATCACTCGGCAAAAAACTGGTCATCTGGAACATCAAATCCACGACGAAGGCGCAGGAAGGTCTGTATGTCTACGATACGATACAGCGGCTTTATGACGGCCAGTTCGGAGAAGAGGGTGTAGATGATATTGCCAGATATATTAAGCTGGGCAAGCTCGGTGAGGCTTTTGACTCCGATGAGCAGGTCGTTCTCCTGATTGACGAAATCGATAAGGCGGATTTGGAATTCCCGAATGACCTGCTGTGGGAATTGGATCAGATGGAATTTTATATTCATGAGACAAAGCGGACCGTGAAGGCTAAACACAGACCCATCGTTATCATCACTTCCAATGCGGAAAAAGAGCTGCCTGACGCGTTTCTGAGAAGATGTATTTTCCACTATATTGACTTCCCGAATGCGGAACTGATGGAAGAAATCGTAAAGACGCATTACCCGGATGTGGAGGAGAAGCTGTTAAAAGATGCGATGGATGTTTTCTACTGGATACGTTCCATCAAGGATATCCGTAAGAAACCGAGCACCTCGGAGCTCATCGACTGGATCAATGCCCTGCAGATCGGCGGCATTCCAACGGACAGGCTGCGGGAAGAACTTCCCTTCATCGGTGTCGTTGTGAAAAAGGATGAAGACCTCGAAACGCTGAAGCACAGGACAGACTGAAAAGTTCAGGCTTGTAGAAAGGCAAGGGTACGGGATGTTTAGTAAATTCTTTTATACGCTGAAGGCAAAAGGGCTTCACGTTACATTGACGGAGTGGCTGACATTGCAGGAAGCGCTGTCACAGGGGTTATGCAACAGCAGCCTGACGGATTTCTATTATGTTGCAAGAATGATACTTGTGAAGTCAGAAACCGAATTCGATAAGTTCGATATGGCTTTTGATGAAGTGTTCAAAGGCATCCAGTCTGAGAACGAGATCAGCAAGAATATGCTGCGGTGGCTGGATAAATCGGATATGATCGATGAACAGCATGAAGAAATGCGTCATGTCATGAACGAAGAACAGGTGCAGATCGATAAAGAGGACGTAGAGCAGAAGTTCAAAGACCGTCTGCGGGACCAGGATTCCGAACACAACGGCGGAAGCTTCTGGATTGGCACGATGGGCAAAACCTCTTTCGGCAATACGGGCGGAAATATGGGCGGTATCCGGGTAGGCGGTTCTACCGGATATCAGTCGGCTTTTCAGGTCATCGGTGCGAGAAAATACCGGGATTTCCGTGACGACAGGATTCTGGATAACAGACAGTTTCAGGTGGCGCTCCGCAAACTGCGGCAGTTCTCGACGAAACTGGATATCCCGAAAACGGAGTTGGATATCGACGGAACGATTGATAAGACCTGCAACAACGGCGGCTGTCTTCAGATCGTCATGGAACGGCCCAGAAAAAATGCGGTCAAACTGCTGCTTTTGATGGATTCCGGCGGCACGATGATTCCATACAGCAGTCTGTTGAACGAACTTTTCCAATCGGTGCATAAATCGAATCATTATAAAGACGTAAAGACCTATTATTTTCATAACTGTATCTATTCCAAGCTGTATAAGACGCCGGAGTGCGAGAACGGCGACTGGATTGATACGGAATGGATGTTCCGGAATCTGGACAGCGATTATAAAGTCATCATCGTCGGAGATGCGGCGATGGCACCGGAAGAACTGTATTCCACCACCGGCAATTACAGGGGACCGAACGGCGGTCTTTCCGGTATGGAGTGGCTGCAGCTGATGAAGCGGCACTATAAGCGCATCGTCTGGCTGAATCCGAAGATGGCGCCCGGCCATGCGCCCTGGCGGGAAGCAGAGACCGCGATCAAAGGAATGTTCCCGATGTATAAGCTGACGGTGAACGGATTAAATCAGGCGATGGTCAAGTTGATGACGAATAAATAGAAAGCGGCAATTCGGGCGTCGGTCCGGGCTGCATATCGTTCCTGCGGAGGCCCTTGAAAAGCGCCGGTACTTAGTGAAAAAGCTGCTTTGCTGCTTTTGAACTTAGTACCGTTGCTTGCTTAACAGAAAATTTACTTCGTAAATTATCTGTCGCGGAGCGAGAGCGTGCCTCCAAAGGAACGATATACAGCCCGGACCGACGCCCGAATTGCCAATAAGGTAAAGAAATGAAAATTCCATCTTGACAAAGCCGGTTTTTTCGGATACGATACAAAATAGTTAAATACAACAGGCGTTGATAAGAACAAGTAGCGAATGACGGAACGAACAGAAAGCAGCCGGGGGATGAGAGGCGCACGGGAAGTTTTTCGTGAATACATCTTGGAGCTTCATGACAGAAAATCCAAATTGAAAATCATAGCTTTTTAATTATCAGTCTGGATCAGCATCCAAACTGACAGGCTAAGCAGGCAGGAGGCAGTAGGTCATGACGGAGGAATGCACGTTATAGCAGGAGAGTATCATCGCAGGATAAGGAAGCACGCGATAAGTATCAGGCGGTCGTACTTAGTGAGATAGGCAGCGTGAGCTGTTTATGAAGTTAGGTGGTAACACGGGCATTCGACCTCGTCCTTTCAGTGGACGGGGTCTTTTTTGTGTTTAACGAACACAAATTTCGAGGTAGGAAAGGAAGAATGAACATGAAAATTTATGAAGAATTACAAGCGAGAGGACTGCTTGCGCAGTTGACGGATGCCGACGAAATCCGGGAACTGATCAACGACGGAAAGGCGACTTTTTATATCGGTTTCGACCCGACGGCGGACAGTCTGCATGTAGGACATTTTATGGCATTATGTCTGATGAAAAGACTGCAGGAAGCAGGGAATAAACCGATTGCCCTGATCGGCGGCGGTACGGGAATGATCGGCGACCCATCGGGCAGGAGCGATCTGCGCACGATGATGACGAAAGAAACGATAGAGCATAACTGCGAATGCTTTAAGAAACAGATGAGCCGCTTTATCGACTTTTCTGAAGGGAAAGCGTTGATGGTAAACAATGCGGACTGGCTGGCGGATTTAAATTATATCGAATTTATCCGCGATATCGGCGTACATTTCAGCGTGAACCGTATGCTGACGGCGGAGTGCTATAAGCAGAGAATGGAAAAGGGACTGAGTTTCCTGGAATTTAACTATATGATCATGCAGAGTTATGATTTCCTGGAACTGTATAAGCGTTACGGCTGTAATATGCAGTTCGGCGGTGATGACCAGTGGAGCAATATGCTCGGCGGTACGGAACTGATCCGCAGGAAACTGGGCAAGGATGCTTATGCGATGACAATTACGCTTTTGCTCAATTCGGAAGGAAAGAAGATGGGCAAGACTCAGAAGGGTGCCGTATGGCTTGACCCGAACAAGACTTCTCCGTTTGAGTTTTACCAGTACTGGCGCAACGTGCCGGATGCGGATGTCCTGAAATGTCTGCGTATGCTGACGTTCCTGCCATTAGAACAGATTGACGAGATGGATAAATGGGAAGGCAGCCAGTTGAATCAGGCCAAAGAGATTCTTGCTTATGAACTGACCAATCTGGTGCATGGAGAAGCGGAGGCGGAGAAGGCCAAAGAGGCAGCGAAAGCGCTTTTTGCAGGCGGCGGAAACTCCGAAAATATACCGGTGGCTGTTTTGGCGGATAATCAGTTTACGGATGGAAAGATCGATATTCTGGCAATTTTAGTCGCTTCCGGTCTGGCGGCATCCCGTTCCGAGGCCCGCCGTGCCGTAGAGCAGGGCGGCGTTACCGTGAAAGGTGAAAAGGTGACGGATGTAAAGAAGGTTTATAACAAAGAGGAAATTGCCGCAGAGGAATTTATGGTGAAAAAGGGTAAGAAGAGCTTTAAGAAAATTACCGTTGAATAGGTTGGAACAATAGATTCCAAAACAAAAGGAGAGAGAAGTTATGGGCAAAAAAGAAAGAACACTGATGTCATACACGCCGGAGATTAAAGTGATGGACTGCACGCTTAGAGACGGCGGGCTGGTAAATGACTTCTTTTTTACGGATGAATTTGTGAAAGATTTGTATGAGGCAAATCTCAAATCCGGTGTGGACTATATGGAATTTGGTTACAAGGCATCCAAGGAAATGTTCGACGTTAAGAAATTCGGAAAGTGGAAATTCTGTGATGACAAAGATATCCGGGCCGTTGTTGGCGACAATAAAACGGATATGAAGATTTCCGTTATGGCGGATGTGGGACGCTGTGATTTTAAGAAAGACATTCTCAATAAAAAAGACAGTCCGGTAGATCTGGTCAGGGTCGCTACCTATATCAATACGATTCCGGCGGCGGTCGAAATGATCGAGGACTGTACGAAAAAGGGATATGAGACAACAGTTAATATCATGGCGATTTCCAAATCGAATGAGCTGGATATTGATGCGGCGCTGGAACTGCTCTGCCAGAGCAGCGTCGGCTGCATTTATCTGGTAGACAGCTATGGTTCTCTTTACCCGGAGCAGGTCAGCAGACTGTCGGACAAATATCTGGAAATAGCGGATAAGCATGATAAAAAAGTGGGCATTCATGCCCATAATAACCAACAGCTCGCTTTCGCAAATACAATAGAGGCATTGCGAAGAGGCGTAAGCTATCTGGATGCTACGGTAAGCAGTCTCGGACGAGGCTGCGGTAACTGCCCGAGTGAACTGCTGTTAGGTTTCCTGAAAAATCCGAAATACCGCATTAATCCGCTTTTAAAATTCATCGAAAAGCATATCGTGCCGATGAGGGAATCCGGTGTTGTCTGGGGATATGATGTGCCGTATTTATTAACGGGTATATTGAATCAGCATCCGAAGACCGCGATTCATTTTACCAAAGAGGGACGGAAAGATTATAACGATTTCTATCTGGAACTGCTGGATAATTTTTAAATACAAAAGAAACCCGAAAAAAACTGCCCGGAGTGAACGCTCTCTTTTTAACGAAAGAAGACGTTTCTGCCGGGCAGTTACATTTATTTTCCATAAATCTTATGAAGATTCTCTACGCGGGCTCCCATATTTACCAGCATAGCATCCAACAGTGCAATGGCGGCCATCGATTCCACAACGACAACGGCCCTCGGCACAATGACCGGGTCGTGTCGTCCTTTGATCGTAATTTCAATATCTTCCCCCTGTTTATTAACGGTCTGCTGTTTGCTGAAAATAGATGGTGTCGGTTTCACATAGGCGCGGAGAAGAATCGCGGAGCCATCGCTGATGCCGCCCAGGATGCCGCCGGCATGATTGGTGGCCTTAGTGACTCTGCCATCCTGCATTCGGAAAGCATCATTGTTTTCGGAACCTCTGTGCAGTGCGGTCTGTGTGCCGTCACCGATTTCGACGGCTTTGACGGCGCCGATGGACATGATGGCTTTGGATAGTTCCGCATCCAGTTTGTCAAAGACCGGTTCTCCGATGCCGGCAGGACAGCCTTCTATCTTACATTCGATGATACCGCCTGCGGAGTCAAAGGACTTCATGCAGTCTGCCAGATAGGCTTCCGCCTTTTCGGAAGCTTTACGGTCAGGCATACAGGTGGGGGTATCCAGGATGGCCTGTACGTCGAAATTCTTTTCGTCTATCGTAATAGGGCCGATAGAACGGGTATAGGCTGTCAGACGGATGCCGAGCGTACTCAATAATTTGGAAGCGATCGCTCCGGCGGCAACGCGACCAATCGTTTCTCTTCCGGAAGAGCGGCCGCCTCCGCGGTAATCCCGGAAACCGTATTTTTGATCAAAGGTATAGTCGGCATGACCGGGACGGTAGTAGTTTGCAATTTCGCCGTAATCCGTGGAGCGCTGTGACGTATTGGTGACGATCAGGGAAATCGGCGTTCCGGTCGTCCGGCCTTCAAAAACACCGGATAAGATTTCCACTTTATCGTCCTCTTTTCTGGGGGTAGAAATTTTCGTCCTGCCCGGTTTGCGGCGGTCTAAAAATGCCTGTATATCGTCTTCCGAAAGCGGCAGCCCGGACGGACAGCCATCAATAACGACTCCCAGAGCTCTGCCGTGGGATTCTCCCCAAGTTGTGATCTGAAAAAGTTTACCATAAGATGAACCTGCCATAATAAAATCCTCATGTTCCTTTCTGAAATTTGATGCCTCAATGTGCCAGATATTCTCTACTATACTACATATAGACAATTTATACAATTTTACCACAAGAAAAAATAAAAAATTTTCGATTTACATAATAAAATGGTGTACAAATAAAAAATATGTGTTATTATACAAAATAGAGATAACTTACTTTACATAATAGAATGGGTGCAAGATGAAAAGAACATTTCGGGAAAAGGTCATGTTCAGATGTCTGAACAGGGCAAAGAAGAACAGATTGTTAAAATATCCCTGTCTGCTTGAACTGACGGTAATATTGAGCATTTATTATTTATGGAGGCATATTGCGTCGAACGGCAGGCGTTATGTCGGTATTGCGTTTGCATTTATGTTTTTTATGTCGAGCTGCAGTTTTTCATTCGCGGTATTTGCGAGGCAGACAAGCTTTATCAGCACACAGGAGCCTTATAATGCGATTGTGGAGAACTCCGATATAGAGTTTGCCGTCGAAAAAGAAATAATGCCGGGCGAGGATATATTTCTGGCATCGGAAGAAGCCGCAAAGGAGTATAGCGATATAGAAGATATCGAGAATGCCGATTTCTATACGCTGGATGATATTCTGGAGGAAACGGACTATACAGCGGTGGAAGGGGAGACAGTCGTAACGGAAACCGCGTCAAAGACTACGCTTGAGATGGTATTTGACAGCAGCGACTGGAGGCTTCTGCTTGTCAATAAACAGCATCCGATACCGGAAGATTACAGTTTTAATCTCGGGGTCATCAAAGGAAGTATGCAGTGTGACGAACGAATCATAGCCGATCTGCTCGCGATGATGCAGGCTGCAAAAGATGATGGCATTAATCTGGAAGTCTGCTCTCCTTACAGAACGGACGGCAGGCAGGAATGGCTTTTCGAAAAGAAAATCAAAAAATATATGAATCAGGGTTATTCTTATATGGAAGCATATAAGACCGCTTCCCAGACAGTGACGATACCGGGTTCGAGTGAGCATCAGATCGGGCTTGCGCTGGATATTTACTCGGATACTTATAAGCTGCTCGACGAAGCTTTTGGCGATACGGAAGCGGGGAAATGGCTTGCTATGCACAGTTATGAGTATGGGTTCGTGCTCCGGTATCCGGAGGGAAAAGAATATATCACCAGTATCGAGTACGAACCGTGGCATTTCCGATATGTGGGCAGAGAGGCGGCTGCTGTTATGCACGAGGAAGAACTGTGTCTTGAAGAATTTTGGGATAAGTATCTCTGAGTTAGGGGTTTGTTAGAATGTATAGAATTTTAAAACAGGAAGGCAGAGCAAAACGGGCGGAATTTACGACCGTGCACGGCGTCATACAGACGCCTGTCTTTATGAATGTAGGAACTGTTGCAGCAATCAAAGGCGCAGTCTCCACGGAGGATCTGGAACAGATTGGCACGCAGGTGGAATTGTCAAATACTTATCATTTGCATGTCAGACCGGGCGATAAACTGATCAGGCAGCTTGGCGGTTTACATAAATTTATGTCATGGAATAAGCCGATTTTAACGGATTCCGGTGGTTTTCAGGTCTTTTCATTGGCGAGTCTTCGTAAGATCAAAGAAGAAGGCGTCTATTTTCATTCTCATATCGATGGCAGGAAAATTTTCATGGGTCCGGAGGAAAGTATGCAGATACAATCCAATCTGGGCTCTACGATTGCGATGGCGTTTGATGAATGTCCGTCCAGCGTGGCGGACAGAAGTTATGTTCAGAACTCTGTGGAACGCACGACACGGTGGCTGGAACGCTGTAAAAAAGAGATGGGCAGATTGAACGGGCTGGAGGATACGATCAATCCACATCAGATGCTGTTCGGTATCAATCAGGGGGCTGTTTTTGACGATATCAGAATCGCACACGCAAAGCGGATCGCCGAGCTTGATCTGGACGGGTATGCGCTGGGCGGCCTCGCGGTAGGAGAAAGCCATGAGCAGATGTATCATGTGATTGAAGAAACAGTACCTTATCTGCCCGTAGAGAAACCTGTTTATCTGATGGGGGTCGGTACGCCGGCGAATATTCTGGAAGCGGTAGAGCGCGGCGTTGATTTTTTCGACTGTGTATATCCGACCAGAAACGGAAGACATGGACATCTTTATACAAATCATGGTAAAATAAATTTATTCAATGCGAAGTATGAACTGGATGAGCGGCCGATTGAGGAAGGCTGCGGCTGTCCGGTCTGCAAAAGAGGGTATTCCAGAGCTTACATCAGGCACCTTTTAAAGGCAAAAGAGATGCTTGGTATGCGGTTCTGCGTGCTCCATAACCTGTACTTTTACAATACGATGATGACTGAGATCAGGGATGCGCTGGATGCCGGAGAATTTACGGCTTATAAGAAAAAGAAACTGGAAGGATTATAAAAGACTTGTTTTCTTATCCTGTTTTGTGTATAGTTATAAGAAGTGAAAAAAATTTTTCGTTTAGATGAAAGGAGTAAACAGGCTCATTATGGGTATTTTATTGACTGAAGAGGCCGCAATGGCGGCGGGCGGCAACGTTTTGATGATTGGTTATATTGTTGTTCTGGTCGTGATATTCTATTTTATTATGATTCGTCCGCAGAAGAAAGAACAGAAAAGGATGGCGGCCATGCTTTCAGAACTTTCGGTCGGGGATGCGGTTCTGACGAACAGCGGTTTTTATGGAACGATCATCGATATTACAGATGATACCGTTATCATAGAATTCGGAAATAACAAGAACTGTCGTATTCCGATGCAGAAATCAGCGATCGCACAGGTCGAGAAACCGGATGCTGAATAAGAGAAGTTTAGAATAAGATGCATTTCGGTGCATCTTTTTCTATAAGGAGGGAAAGAACATGGAATTGAAGATTACCTGCATTCCGGGAGATGGAATCGGACCGGAAATCGTAGCGGAAGCAAAAAAGGTGCTGGATGCCGTAGCGGAAAAATATGGGCATTCAATGAACTATACGGATGTTCTGATGGGCGGCGCATCGATAGATGCTTATGGGGTGCCGTTGACGGAAGAAACGATTCAGACAGCGAAGAATGCTGATGCGGTGCTGATGGGCTCTATCGGGGGAGATACGACGACTTCTCCATGGTATAAGCTGCCGCCGAATCTGCGTCCGGAGGCCGGGCTGCTTGCCATCAGAAAGGCACTCAATTTATTTGCCAATTTGAGGCCGGCGGTGCTTTATGAAGAGCTGGCCGGTGCATGTCCGTTGAGGGAAGAGATTTCTGCGGCCGGTTTTGATATGCTCATCATGCGGGAACTGACTGGCGGGCTCTATTTTGGAGAACGTAAAACGGTGGAAGAAAATGGCGTATTGAAAGCAATTGATACTTTGACATATGATGAAAATGAGATTCGCCGGATTGCCATAAAAGGTTTTGAAATTGCCATGAAGAGAAAGAAAAAAGTAACGAGCGTGGATAAGGCGAACGTACTGGATTCTTCCAGACTATGGCGGAAAGTCGTGGAAGAAGTGGCAAAGGATTATCCGGAAGTGACACTGGAACATATGCTGGTGGATAACTGTGCTATGCAGTTGGTAAAGGACCCCGCACAGTTTGATGTCATCCTGACGGAGAACATGTTCGGCGATATTTTATCCGATGAGGCGAGCATGGTAACGGGTTCCATCGGTATGCTGGCATCCGCGTCCCTGAACGATTCCAGATTCGGCCTTTATGAGCCGAGCCATGGTTCCGCACCCGATATTGCGGGAAAAGATATCGCGAATCCGATTGCAACGATTCTTTCTGCGTCTATGATGCTGCGTTACAGCTTTGATCTGGATAAGGAAGCGGATGCGATCGACAACGCGGTAAAGCAGGTCCTGAAGGAAGGATACAGAACGGCGGACATCATGTCCGAAGGGTGTACAAAAGTGGGCTGTAAGCAGATGGGAGATCTTCTGGTTAAAAAGATTTAGCCGTCAGAAGCGGCCCGGGGAAGGCATTGAGATTTCATGATAAAACAGTTATGGAATAAATGGAAGCAAAAAGATATCGAGCAGAAAATTTTTCTTTTCTTTCTGATTGGAATGGCTTTTTATTATGGTTTCAGACTTTTTGCGCTGACGCCCTGGTATGACGAACTTTATACTTACTATTATTTTATCAGCAGAGGGCCGGTCTATGCGGCGATTCACTGGCCGCTTCCCAATAATCATGTGGGCTATTCCGTTCTTTCTGCGGTACTGGATTTTGCGGGCAGTTCGGCGGTCGGTCTGCGCGGCATATCGTGGCTTAGCAGTCTGATCGGTCTGTGCCTGTTGTTTACGATCAGCAGGAAGTGGTTTCCCAAAGGTTCTGTACTGCTTCCGGTCTTTCTTTTTGCATCTATGGGAATTGTCAATCAGCTGGCGGTGCAGGGAAGGGGATATGCGCTGACGTCCTGTCTGTATCTTACCATAATTTATGAATTGCTTCGTATCGTTAAAGAGCATGACTGTCGCAGAAGAAATTATGTAATAATGGGATGTGCTTTTATTTGGGCATTATATACGCTGCCGAGCAGTGTCTATTTTGTCTTGCCGCTGTGTATTGCCGGCGGAACATGGCTGCTGTTGGACAAACGGTGGAAAGCGTTCCGGACGCTCTTTATTACGGCGGTAGTCAGTGCGGTCTGTACGATTTTCCTGTATGCACTCATATGGCTCGCAATCGGCTCGAATCTGCTTTCCAAGACGCCGAACAGCGGTTTGTTTATGCAGGGACATATTTCCATTATTCTGAATGCGCCTGTTAAAGCAATGAAGACGGGCATTGATTATATGTTGGATACGCCCTACATTCAGAGTGTGGAAAGAAGCGGATATCCGGGAAAGTTCGTTGTGTGGCTGAAAGCGCTGTTTGAAAATTATTATGCGGGAATATCGGTATTTCTGCTCGCGCTGACCGGTATCGGCATCGGCATGATCGCGTTCAGGCAGTTCATAGGAAATGAACGGCAGAATCAGGAGCCGGAACAGCGTTTTCTGGAATGGTATCTGCTTCTGACGTTTCTGCTGACACCGCTGATGCTTTTCATTCAGGCGGCTTTGCCTTATTACAGGGTTTTTTCATTCATGGGAATTCCGGTGGCTATTCTGGTTACATGGCTGTTGGCACGACTTTTAGCATTTACCGGTAAAAAAATGTTCCTTTATGGGATAGAGGCGCTTGCCGGAATCGGATGCGTACTTTTCCTGTTTTCTCCATCCGGAAGAGCACAGTACAGCGGGCGGGAAGCGGCAATCGAAGATGCTCTTGCGCATATGCGTTTACAAAACGGTGAGACGGTCTGCGTAACGGACTGCGATCAGGAATATCTGATGAAGTATCTTTATGACAGGGAAGGGCGTCCGTCGATGGAAGAGGCGGACTATGTGCTGCTCGACAGAGAACTTTTTCTGACAAAAGAGGAGATGGAGAGCCGGGATGCGGCCGGCGCGGATGCGTGGAAATTTTACGTTTCCCATGAGGAAATTGCGTGGGATTATCTTGTGGAAAAAATGGATATATGTTATGAAAATGACAGATTTGTCCTTTATCAGAGAAAATAAATTTATGAAGAAAATGAATTTCGGGCTAAGATGCTTTCAGCATCAGCTCAAATTCGCAAGCTAAGAAAGGAGCATGGTTAAAAATGAGAAGTGATAATGTTAAGAGCGGTATCCAGCAGGCGCCTCACAGAAGTTTGTTCAATGCGCTTGGGTTTACGGAGGAGGAAATGAAGAAGCCGATGGTCGGTATCGTCAGTTCCTATAATGAAATTGTACCGGGTCATATGAATCTGGATAAAATAGTCAATGCGGTGAAACTCGGCGTTGCAGAAGCGGGCGGCGTGCCCGTTGTATTCCCGGCGATTGCGGTATGTGACGGCATTGCGATGGGACATATCGGCATGAAGTATTCTCTCGTGACGAGGGATTTAATCGCTGATTCAACGGAATGTATGGCACTCGCGCATCAGTTTGATGCTCTTGTCATGGTGCCGAACTGCGATAAGAATGTACCGGGGCTTTTGATGGCGGCAGCAAGAATCAACGTGCCTACCGTATTCGTGTCCGGCGGCCCCATGCTGGCAGGGCACGTCAAAGGACAGAAGAGAAGTCTTTCTTCCATGTTCGAGGCGGTAGGTTCTCATGCGGCAGGAACAATGACGGAAGAAGAGGTCAGGGAATATGAAGAAAAAGTATGTCCGACCTGCGGTTCCTGTTCCGGTATGTATACGGCCAATTCCATGAACTGTCTGACAGAAGCGCTCGGCATGGGTCTGCGCGGCAACGGCACGATTCCGGCGGTTTATTCCGAAAGAATCAAACTTGCAAAACACGCGGGAATGGCGGTCATGGAAATGTACAGAAAGAATATCAGACCGAGCGATATTATGACAAAAGACGCTGTTCTGAATGCGCTTACCGTGGATATGGCCCTCGGCTGTTCAACCAATTCCATGCTGCATCTGCCGGCAATCGCGCATGAAATCGGTTTTGATTTCGATATTGCTTTTGCCAATGAAATCAGTGCAAAGACGCCGAACCTTTGCCATCTGGCACCGGCCGGGCCGACTTATATGGAAGATTTGAACGAAGCAGGCGGCGTTTATGCCGTTATGAAAGAACTTGCGGATGCAGGGCTTTTGCATACGGAATGTATGACCGTGACGGGAAAGACCATTGGAGAGAATATCGCGGACGCAGTGAATAAAAATCCCGAAGTCATCAGGACACTCGATAATCCTTACTCCGCAACGGGCGGTCTGGCTGTTCTGAAAGGAAATCTGGCGCCGGACGGCAGCGTTGTAAAACGTTCCGCTGTTGTACCGGAAATGATGGTGCATGAAGGACCGGCGAGAGTTTTTGACTGCGAAGAGGATGCAATCGATGCCATCAAGGGCGGCAAGATCGTGGCGGGAGATGTGGTCGTTATCCGTTATGAAGGGCCAAAAGGCGGTCCGGGCATGCGGGAAATGTTAAATCCCACATCGGCGATTGCGGGCATGGGACTCGGTTCCAGCGTGGCATTGATCACGGACGGACGTTTTTCCGGTGCATCCCGCGGCGCATCTATCGGTCATGTTTCGCCGGAAGCGGCAGTAGGCGGTCCAATTGCACTGGTAGAAGAAGGCGATATCATCAGCATCAATATTCCGGAAATGAAGCTGGATGTCAAGGTATCGGAGGAAGAAATGGCGGCCAGGAAGGAAAAATGGCAGTCGAGAGAGCCGAAGGTCACGACGGGTTATCTCGCAAGATATCGTGAGCTTGTAACGAGCGGCAACAGAGGCGCCATTTTGGAAATCCCGGGAAAGTAAGGAAAACCTGGAATGGGGGGATTCTATGGTAGTACAATTATATGGGGAAAAACATCATAAAACGGTAATTCAAAATAAATATGCGGCAGAACATGATGAGCCGGAGCCAAAGAAGGGTAATAACGAATCCCTTCAAAAAGGCTTATCCATCAACGTGCGGGGAGAGTCGGATTCTGTTCTTATGCGTAAGCAGATTGCCAAAAAGAGAGCAAAGAAAGCAATTGAAGATGCCTGGTCGGGCGATCGGAAGATAGCGGCAGATGTTGAAAGTAGAAAAGAACATCTGCAGGAAGTGAGAGACGATATATCGAGACGAACTGGCTATATCATGGCATATGAAGAAAAAAAGATGCAGCTGAAAGAAGAATATGATATCGACGAGAACAGTGAAGCGCAGAAAATGCTTCTTGAGAAACGGGAGCGGTCATTGGTAGAGCCTGAAGTTGTTCTGACGCAGGCGGAGAAAGAGCGCCTTGCCGAAATTGACGAGTACGAAGCGAGAGTCCATGAGATGGATGTCACGATTCATGAGTTTCGGACGGAACAAAAGACCGGTCTGCGGACGCTGGAGAGCATGGAAGATGCTGAAATCGCTTCGATTACCGCGATTCATGTGGAACAGGCGAAGTTTGATGAAATGCTGAAGGCACAGAAAGCGGCCGGGAAAATAGAAGCAGCCACAGGTGAAAATGTGTTCGATATGCTGGTCGATGAGGCGAAAGAACATATTAAAGAGACACTTGAAGAGAAGCGCGAAGAAGCGAAGGAAAAGGCTGAGAAAGAAAGCAGAGAAGAAGCGCGGATCGAAGCACAGAGAGCGGCAAAGGAAATACAGCAGAAGCAGTTTACGCTCGAATCAGCGGAGAGCCGGGAAACAGAGGCGGCCAGAATCGAACAGGAGAAAAATGCCAGAGAGCAGGAAGATATTCTGACGGAAGTGGAAAAGGGTTCTACTGGCACAGCTTCAACTTCTTCGCAGACGCGCATTGAGATTAAGCAGATGCTGCATAAAATGAATCTGTTAGAAGAAGATTTGAAAGGCCTGGAGGTCGATGACAGCATATAGTTCTCATTCGGTCAAAGAGGCATTTCGATAGATAACGTTTGTAGTAGGAGGATAAAGTATGTTACTGACAGGTGCAGAAATCGTTGTAGAATGTTTGAAAGAGCAGGGAGTCGATACCGTATTCGGTTATCCCGGCGGCACTATTTTGAACGTATATGATGCTTTGTATAAGCATAGTGATGAAATCAATCATATCCTGACTTCCCATGAGCAGGGAGCAGCCCATGCCGCGGACGGCTATGCCAGAGCGACCGGCAAAGTCGGCGTCTGCATGGCGACGAGCGGTCCGGGAGCTACGAACCTTGTGACCGGTATTGCGACCGCCTATATGGATTCCGTACCAATGGTAGCGATCACTTGTAACGTGAATCTGCCCTTGCTCGGCAAGGATTCTTTTCAGGAAGTTGATATCGCGGGAGTGACCATGCCGATCACGAAACACGGCTATATTGTAAAAGACGTCAACATTCTGGCGGATACGATCCGCAAAGCCTTTGCAATCGCAAAAAGCGGCAGGCCGGGGCCGGTCCTGGTCGATATTACCAAGGATGTTACGGCCAATCAGTGCGAATACACGAAGATGCCGGCGGCGGAAGCAACTGTAAAAGAAAGAGATAACGAAGCCGATATTGAGAAAGCGATTGCTTTGATCAAAGAGGCGAAAAAGCCTTTTATCTATGTAGGAGGCGGTGCGGTCATTTCAGGAGCATATGAAGAAGTACGGGAGTTTGCGGCAAAAGCGGGCGCACCCGTATGCGATACGCTGATGGGAAAAGGCGTTTACGACGGACACGACTCTCTCTATACTGGCATGATCGGTATGCATGGCACAAAGGCATCGAATTTCGGTGTCAGCGAATGCGACCTTCTGATTGCATTGGGGGCAAGATTTTCTGACCGTGTCGTAGGAAATCCGAAAAAATTTGCGGAACATGCCAAGGTGCTGCACATTGATATCGATGCGGCTGAAATCGATAAAAATATCCGTACGGATGTTTCTGTTGTAGGAGATTTGAAAGAAGTACTCAGTAAAATCAATTCCAAATTGGAAAAACAGGAGCATGAAGAGTGGACTGCGCATATTATGGAATTAAAAGAAAAATATCCGCTGAACTATGATTCGAGCGTATTATCCTGTCCTTATATCATGGAGGAATTGGACCGCATTACAGGCGGACAGGCGATCATTACAACGGATGTCGGACAGCATCAGATGTGGGCGGCGCAGTATTATAAATATTCAAGACCGCGTACATTCCTTTCTTCCGGCGGACTTGGTACGATGGGATACGGACTTGGCGCGTGCATCGGCGCAAAAGTCGGCAGCCCGGACAAAATCTGTGTCAATATTGCAGGAGACGGCTGTTTCAGGATGAATATGAACGAGCTTGCAACGGCGAGCAGGTATAATATTCCGATCATCCAGATCGTTATCAATAACCATGTATTGGGCATGGTGAGACAGTGGCAGACTTTATTTTATGAGAAACGCTATTCACAGACTGTTCTGCAGGATAAGGTAGATTTCTGCAAAGTGGCGGAAGGGCTTGGCTGTGCGGCAATACGCGTGACGAAGAAAGAAGAAGTAGCGCCTGCCATTGAAAAAGCGCTTGCGTTAAAAGCGCCTGTTTTATTGGACTGCATGATTCCTGAGGATGATAAGGTATTCCCGATGGTGCCTGCAGGCGCGCCAATCAGTGATGCTTTTGATGCGCAGGATCTGGCAAAGGAATGAAGACTTCTGCATGGGTAAAAAGGAAGTTTTATGAAGAAACATTTTTTTAGAAAAATATTTTTGCTGTTTTGCATTATTATTTCTCAATTTGCCATTGTATATATCGGGCTGGCAGTTTATTACAGGAATGCCTTTGAGTATGGCACATGGATAAATAATATTTATTGTACCGGGAAGAATATCGAAGAAGTTAATCAGGAACTTACCGGGCAGTTTGCATATGATGGTATTACGATTTATGACAAAGAGCAGAATGCTTATCAGATATCGGCGGGTGATATCGATTATGGATATGATTTTGCGGAATCTCTGAAAGCGTATCTTGACAGACAAAATTCATGGCTCTGGGTTGACAGTTTGTGGAAGGTTCGAAATGAAGAAATTCAGCCGGTCATTTCTTACAATGAGGATGCTTTCGATGCCTGCTTTGCATCGATGCCTTTTTTGACAGGAAAGGCGAGTGAGGATAAGGAACTTGCCATTATTCGGACAGAGTGGGGATATGAGCTGTTGAACGAACGATGTGAAGTGCTGGATGCGGAGAAAGCAAAACAGGCGGCGGCTGATGCCCTTGCGAACGGAGAACCGTCCGTTTCTCTGCTGGATACGGGCTGTTACTATGATATGGAGTTGACACCGGAAATGCAGGATACGCTGCATCAGTGGGAACTGGTGGAGGATTTTCAGGACTGCCGCATTGTCTATCAAATGGGAGAAGACCTGGTACCGGTAGACGCTTCCATTGTATGTGACTGGATTCTGCTGAATGAGGATGGAAGCTTTGCGCTGGATGATACCGGCGCACTGCAGTTAAAAGAAGATGCCATCACGGGATTTGTTGCAGGACTGGCGGAATATTATGATACGGTAGGCAGAGCGCGGCAGTTCGAGACGACGAATAGAGGAATGATTACGATCGAAGGCGGCATTTATGGAAATAAACTTGATCAGGAAGCCGAAACGGCCTACTTGAAAGAGGCATTTTTTAACAAAAAAGAGGAAGTACATACGCCCGCTTATCTGCAGACTGCAATGAAACAGGGAAAAGATGACATTGGCGATACCTATGTGGAAATCGATATGGGTGAACAGATGATGTACTATTATCTGAACGGGGAACTGCAGATCGAGACCCCCGTTGTTACCGGAAATACTTCAAGGCGCATGGGAACGCCTTCCGGAGTCAATTATGTATACCTGAAACAGCAGGACCGTATCCTGCGGGGAGAAGGATATGCTTCCCACGTTAATTTCTGGATGCCGGTCAAAGGAAATATCGGAATCCATGACGCTTCCTGGCGGAGCAAATACGGCGGCACCATTTACCAGACAAACGGTTCCCACGGCTGTATCAACACCCCGTACAGCGCGATGGTGCAGATGTATGAAATGGTAGAGGTCGGAACGCCTGTTGTGATGTATTACTAGATTGCAATTACATTTCCGGCCGGGCAGCGCACCGGTTCCTGACGGAGGC
>CAMWXB010000058.1 GCA_947178125.1 uncultured Lachnospiraceae bacterium
GCACAACACTAGCATACATAACATATTCTTATAATTTATGCTGTCAACTGGAATCAACATATAATCCTGATTGTCAAAAAAGGAATAGCTCTTTGTAACATCATTAAAAATTTTATTATAAAATTTTCTAAATAATGATCCCCTGCCAAATTGAGAAGATAAAATTCTTTCGTAGAATTCTTCAAAGTATTTTTCTTGCAAAGTATTGCTCACTTTATCACTAAAGATCAAATTTGCATCATTAATATCCCAATTATTTTTACGATAAATGTATCTAATATAAACATTTTCAAATTCAGCCTTATCTATAGTATTTATCCAATTATCCTCTCTAACTTGAAAAACATCATAATTTAAATCCCGAAATTCCTGTAATTCAAGTTTGTCTACCAGAGATAGTTCTCCAATTTTTCCATAATTTTTTGTTTTTTTTAAGTTGAGATAAAGTCCTTTTTCCTCCAAAAAGCCTGCCAAATCTCTAATAAGCATTTCTCCGTCAATAGTACTTGGAAAAAACATAAACATATCATCAACATATCTATAACTTTTAACTTTTTGGTACATACTATTACTCATAAAAAACTGAGAAATCATTTCTTCCAGTACAATCTCTGCCAATACTCTAGCATATGCAGGTCCTTGAGGCACTCCACGTAAATCTCCAACACTTTCAAGCATTATTTTTTCATTTATAGAATTTAAGTATTTATATATATTTTTAAATTTTTCATATTGCTTTATCTTTTTATGCCGCAATATGTTTTCAAACATTGTTTGAAGATATATATTATCATAAAAACCCTTAATATCCATTTTTGCACAAACGTAATTCTCAAATATAGGATAAGAAAAGTATTGCGAAATATCATTTTTAAAACGCATCCACGAGCTTATCCATGGATAAAAGACATCCCCTCCAATACCAAAATTCAAATGATAACTATATGAAGAATAATCTTTCTGTAGATACATTATCATTTTATTAACCAATGCTGTTGTGATCACACGTTCCTGTGCACCCAAAGAGATTAATATGCGTTGTTTATCTTCTTCGTTTCTTATATATTTCCTAAATTCAATCTTAGAAGGCACACTATATTTACCACTTTCTATCTTACTAATAATTTCTTCTATTTTGCAATAATCATAATACGAAAAAGAATTAAGTTTATATAATGTCTGCAAATGATATACCTCATCATTATACATAAAATAATTTATTTCCTTTTCTATAATATTCTCCACAAAATTAATTTTATTTGAAAAATCATTTACATTCGACATATGGTATGGAATATCTAATGCTTTAAAAATATACTCATCAATAAACATGTCCCTTTTTTCTATAGGACAATTCCTATTATTATACAATTCATATAAATAATTAAATGTTATTGGAAAATAATATTTTTTATATTTCGCTATCATATTATGAGTAATCTGCGAATTATAATTCTGTTGCTTTTTCAGAATTTCCAATAAAAGTTGTTCTCCATTTTCCATATGTCCAAATACACCCAACAGAACAACACGTTCAAGACTTGTCAATCTGCCATCTGCTATATGAAGCCAAATACTACTTAAAATTTCATCTAAAACAAATACCTCTCTAATTTCATCTAATGATATTTCCCGTTTACCT
Organism: uncultured Lachnospiraceae bacterium; assembly: GCA_947178125.1. GTDB lineage: Bacteria > Bacillota > Clostridia > Lachnospirales > Lachnospiraceae > UBA3282. The sequence continues at coordinate 1,643 of CAMWXB010000058.1, forward strand.
ACCAATATTTTTTTACGATATTTTATAATATTCTCGGTTGATATTTTTTGCGTAATAGCTAATTTATCAACGATCTGTTCAATTGAATTTTTTTTGATTCCTTCAAGAAACGTCAATTGATTGCTCAAAAACTTTTCATCCAAACTCTCAACAGAGTTAAATTGATCTTCATCTTTATCGATAAAATATGAATATGTCCCTAACTGATGGCGTGACAAAGGAAGTTTAACTTGCAATCCATATTTATTATTTACTTTTCCGCTTCCCGTTTTGGGGAAACAATCTAAACCAAACCTTCCGTCCATCACTATTTTATAATAAAAACTATCCCTAAGTTTAGTCACTATAGTAAATGCTAGATCTTTTGTTATCACCTGATCTAGAAAAATCCATACATGAATTCCTCTTCTACCGGAAAATTCCAACAAATAACTTATATGCAATTCTTCCAATTTCGAAATCAAAGCATCTACATATTCTCTTTTTAGGATTTTTAATTCATCCCTATTTTGATTTTTACAATCAAAATCAAAGCAAATCCACCTCAACTTATTTTGGTTTGTTTGCTGCTGATATGTTCCTATCGAATGTCCTCCTCGCAACATTTCTTCAATTAATGATACTGTAATTGGTGATTTTACAGTAAAATATTTTGATTTTTCCTGTTGTATAGCGGCAACACTTGTATTTACAACAAAATTCTCATATAATTTCTCTGCTACCTTTTTATACATAATATTCCCTTCATAATCTGGAATTCACCAGTTCTTTTCTAAATCCTTATCTGATTTTCAATCAAGGTTTTTTCAAAATAAAAAATTATTGTTTCTTTGTATTTACTATCCATTATCCTTTCTCTTAGAATATCTTCTCTCTACAGCCACTTCTTCTTTCAAACAACATATTTACTTCGTGAGTATAGTCGTTTCTAAAACATCTGCCTTGTGTGTCAGATTATTTCCTAAAAATAGCACCTTAAACAACTCTATTGCAATAGAAAGGACATTTTTTACTATAAGTAATTGGGGAAATGGCCCACCTCACCATTTCCCCGATTCTAATCTTAATGAAAATATCTACGCTCCTTTTACACCATCTGAAGCCCTGCAAGCAACTCCACTTCTGCAATATCAAGCCCTGAATATTTCGCAACCTTATCAATCGACAATTCACCATCCTGCAACATTCTGAGCGCCGCCTCTTTTTTAGCCTCATCTTTCCCTTTATCTATACCTTTTTTCAAGATTGTCCTTGCTTCTGTCTCAATTAACGCTCCACCCATCATTCCACCTATCTCTTTCTGCACATTCTCATACTTCTGTGCGATTTCTTTAATCACATCCCCGGAAAGTTCTATAATCGTACGTTTGTCAAATGCCCCAATAATCCCTTCCTGTTCCAGTTTATTAAGCCTTTCCAAAATATCCTGATACTCTGCTTTCAGTTCTGTCAATTTCTCTTTATTACTATTATACACCTGAAAGTTCTTTTCATGTGAAAAAATATAAAATGGAATTAACAATAACAGTCCTTTTGAAAAAATATCTTCCAGAGAATATTCCTGTACTTTCATAATCGGCACTTCATACTCTACGCTTCCGCCTGGCGTTTTTATCACATACCTCATTTTATCAGGTGTCTTTTTATAGTTCCTCAGATATAACACCGCCGTATTTGGAAATGTCACTGTCAATGTTTCATGAATGACTTCACCCTCATCCAATGCTATCTGGGCATCATACTCAAACAGCCGAATTGTCATCCGACCGTCCGGCAGACTGCTCTCACATTCCAGATGGTATTTCTTCTTTTTCTTTCCATATATTATGAAATTTGTATCCGTTATTCTTTCATGGTCGGCTGCATCCTGTTGATCCATAAAATGCTCATTGGGATGAAACTCTATTATCTCATTCCCTGTATAGTCTTCCTTGAAAATCTCATTGATTACCGGAATAATCATCTGCCGGCAGTCATTTAAGATTGTCCGAAATGCCCCGTCATATATATTTCCCATATACAATCCTCCGTATTTCTTATTTACATCATATCATTATCATACTGTATACACAACTACATTTAAAATATAATATGAAATTTTAAACTCTACATGGATATTGCTAACATTACCTGAAAAATCTCTAAATGCATAATGGAAGTTTTAACTCCATTATTATCAAATCTCCAATGCCTAATTCATTCCCTCAGATTACTTGTCGATATACTAACAAACCAATCTCACTTATAGATATGGCTTATCCTGTTCGTTACATCCCGTTTCCTATCCATAATCTGAATAGACCAGAAACATGTTTCACAGAAATTTTGTCATCTTTCGCAGAAAATTGTTCATAAACAACTAATAATTGCGGACAAATTAAAGTCGTTTATTTTAAAATTAACGAATAATAAGCACTTTATTCGACACCATAAACCATAAAATAAAGTGCTTATTATCCCAAAAACCTCCTCAATTCTACCTTGGTAGACTATTTTCGACACAAATCGCCCCATACCCCACTCTCTCATTGGGATACTCATTCTCCCCCCTTATCGGTGCCGCCCCCTTCCGCAGATATGCCTTCACCTTCTCCCCATACAGATACGGGTCATTTCCATCCACAATCCCCCACTGCATCAGAAGCGCCGCCGCTCCGGTAACAAAAGGCGCAGCAAAAGAGGTCCCCGTGACCGCTCCGTAAGTCCCTTCTCTGGTGGGCGCAAGAACCCCAACTCCCGGAGCCACAAGGTCCGGTTTGATGAAGGAACCTTCTATTCGGCCGCCGAGCCGGTCCTGATATAGATATCCCCGGCCTGAAAAATCCGCATAGGCTTCCAGCCCGGTCTGATAGGCCCCCACAGTTATCACTTTGGAAGCCGTAGACGGAATCGTCAACGTCACATTCGGCGTGGGTCTGACAAAGCGAGTCTGCCCCGAGCGGACAGTTTCTGAAGGCAGATAAAAGGTATAGTTCCCCGTCACCGTTTTAATCGGTTCCAATACAAAAGTCCAGATACCGTTGTTTACATAACTTCTATTTCCATTCGGCAGAAAGTCAAAATAAATCTCCTGACTGGTCAAATACGGAGCAGGTTCCCCATTATATAAAAGGATTCTGGTCTGTTCCAAAAGATAAGTCTGTTTTCCGGGTCTGTCCGTATCCACCGCAAACTCTTCCCCGGTAGGAGAGATTAAACGAACCCTGTAACGGTCCACATAGTCCTTCCACAGCTGGACATTCAATCCCATTTCATAATTTCCCACGACCAGTTCTACGACCGTCTGCATGCTGTTTCCCGAAACCGCACTGCCGGACACAACGCCAACGCTTCCGCCGGTATGTCCGCCGGAGGCGCCTTCATTGCCGCTCCCCACACAGATCACACTTCTTCCTATCTCCGAAACATTGTCGATGAACCGCTCCAGCAGAGAAGTTCCGTTATGCGCACCGTAAGTATTGCCGAAACTTAAATTAACAGCCAACGGTCTCTGCAGTTCCAAAGATTTTCTGACAACATAAGTGAGCGCCCGCATCAGTTCCGTTGTCCTTGGAAAAGCATTTGGCCCCGGCGTGCCAAGCTTCACGATCAGGAGTTCACTCTCCGGTGCAACGCCTGCATAAACGCCGTCAGAACCCGCTCCGTTTCCCGCAGCGATACCCGCAACCGCCGTGCCATGTCCGGAAGTATCCACGCTCGGCACGAGCAGAGCCCCGTCATTTTCTGAAGATGCCGCAAGCGCCTCATTAATCTGCGCCCTGCTAAATTCCACCCCTGTTACAAAGCCCGACGGCGGCGCATAAGTTTCCCTTCTGTCCTCCGGCAGCAATTCTCCTGCCGAAATGTGTTCCCACACCTGCCCGGCCTGCAGCGTCTGGTCCCACAGATAAAGGATTCTCGTCGTTCCGTCAGCATTTCGGAAATCGCGGTTTCTCCAGGCAATACCGGAATCGATGACCGCCACAAGCACACCACGGCCGCGCAGTGAACCTGTCAGCGGGCTTCCGGGTATGATACAGGAATCTATTTTTCCTTGCAGCACATCAAAAAAAAGCCTTTTCGGCTTCTCAATATATTCGATTTCCTCCACTGCGGCCAACGACTCCATGAAGGATTCCGGCACCGTCAAAATCGCATATCCCGCTATCAACTCTTCTATCTGAAGCAGTCTCCCCTGCGGCAGTGCCAAAAAAGGGGACAATCCATCCCGCAGACTGCCGTGATACTTCACGATAAGCTCCCATGTATTGTCCTCTTCCTCATATCCGATATTCAATTCCAGTGATCTGTCCCGTTCCTCCGCCGGTGTATCCAGCGCCAGATTCAGAATGTTTTCAAATTTCTGGGAATCCATGCAGCATACTCCCCTATTACCTTCCTCGCTCCATTTTATGCAGAAAGGCGGGGCCGGATTCCGCTTTGCGGCCGATTACTTATGACCAGACCTGAACCACTCTCCCCGTCTTTGCGCTGCCGGCTCTACTGAACGGAGACCACCTCATAATCTTTCTCTTCTACAGCCTTTTTCAGGACATCATCCGCCACTTCCGCCTGCAGCGTAACGACTGCGGTTCCTTTTTCATGACTGACCTCCGCCTGCGCTACTTCCGGCAGCGCTTCCAAAGCTTTCTTTACTGCCGCTTCACAGTGTCCGCACATCATTCCCTTGATTTCGATTGTTTTTTCCATTATTTCTGTCTCCTTTTCTATTTTTATATTATTTTGTTTTACTTCCTCTGCTTCCGGCCGCCGGCCATCCGTCCTGTCTTCTTTCTTTGCTGTTCCTTCCTCTGGCTTTGCCGCCTTTTCCTCTTGTTCTGTCTCCTTTTCTTCCAGCCTTGCCGCTCTCTTCCCCGGCTTCTTATCCTTCGCCGTGCTGTACATCTTAAAAAAGTTCAGCCGCAGCGCATTGCTGACGACGCAGAAGCTGGAAAGGCTCATGGCCGCAGCGCCGAACATGGGATTCAGTTTCCATCCAAATACAGGATACCACAATCCGGCCGCCAGCGGAATACCGATGACATTATAAAAGAATGCCCAAAACAGGTTTTCGTGAATATTCCTGAGTGTCGCCCGGCTTAAACGAATAGCCGCCGGCACGTCGCGGAGCCTGCTCTTCATCAGCACGATATCCGCCGCATCGATGGCGATATCCGTTCCAGCACCGATGGCGATACCGATGTCCGCCCTTGTCAGCGCAGGCGCATCGTTGATGCCGTCACCGACCATCGCCGTAACGCCCTGTTTCTGCAGCTGTTTGATGACATTTTCCTTGCCGTCCGGCAGAACGCCCGCAATGACTTCATCTACACCGGCCTGTGCGCCGATGGCCTGTGCGGTCCTTTCGTTATCGCCGGTCAGCATTACCACTTTGACTCCCATATTCTGCAGTTCCCTGACCGCTTCGGCGCTGTCTTCCTTTATCACATCCGCTACCGCGATAATTCCCTGGAAAACACCTGCCCGGCTGAAGAACAGCGGCGTCTTTCCTTCTCCTGCAAAACGTTCGGAAAGTACAGCGGCTTCTTCCGGTATAGAGGCCTTATCGCGGATAAAGGGCAGATTGCCGCCGGCCAGCTCTTCTTTCCGCCAGATACCCGTCAGGCCGTTTCCCGGCACGGCCTGAAACGCATCCACCGGCTCCGCCTGTATCTCCAGTTCCTGTGCCTTCTCCAGAACAGCGCGGGCCAGCGGATGTTCGCTCTTTTGTTCCAGCGCAAAAGCGAGCCGAAGCAGTTCTCCTTCGCTGCATCCCCTTGCCGGCGCAATATCCGTTACTTTTGGCTCCCCGCTCGTGATCGTTCCCGTCTTATCGAGCGCCGCAATCTGCACTTTTCCGGCGAGTTCCAGAGACTGGGCGGTCTTGAACATGATGCCGTTCTTCGCACCCATGCCGTTTCCTACCATAATTGCCACCGGCGTTGCCAGCCCCAGCGCACAGGGGCAGCTGATGACCAGCACAGAAATGGCTCTCGCCAGCGCAAAACCGGAACTTTCTCCAACAAGCAGCCAGATGATACCGGTCAGAAGCGCTATGCCGATGACCGCCGGCACGAAAACGCCAGACACTTTATCAGCAACTTTGGCAATCGGCGCCTTCGTCGCCGCGGCATCGCTGACCATCCGGATAATCTGTGACAGTGTCGTATCCTCTCCGACCCGCACGGCCTCGCAGCGCAGGAATCCGGACTGATTCAGTGTCGCCGCCGAAACGCTATCTCCCACCTGTTTATCCACCGGGATGCTCTCTCCTGTCAGCGCTGCCTCGTTGACCGCACTCGTTCCCTCCACGACAACACCGTCCACCGGAATATTTTCTCCGGGCCTTACGACGAACACATCACCAATCCTGACCTGTGCAATATCCACTTCTGTTTCCGCACCGTTCCGTATCACGACCGCCTTTTTCGGCGCCAGTTTCATCAGACTCTTGATCGCATCCGTCGTTCTGCCTTTGGAACGTGCCTCCAACATTTTTCCTACGGTAATCAGCGTCAGTATCATCGCTGCGGATTCAAAATAAAATTCGTCCATATAAAGCATGACCGCCTGTGAATCCCCTTTCAGCATGGCATCCGTCATGGCAAACAGCGCATATACACTGTACACAAAAGAGGCCCCGGCTCCCATTGCAACAAGGGTATCCATGTTGGGCGCCCCGTGCAGAAGACTTTTGATGCCGCTTATAAAAAATTTTTGATTGACCACCATGATTGCAGCCGTAAAAAGCAGCTGTACAAGCCCCATTGCAACATGATTTCCCTCAAAAAAAGCCGGAAGCTTCCATCCCCACATCATATGTCCCATGGAAAAATACATCAGGGGCAGGAGCAGGCAGATGGAAACAATCATCCGCTTCAGTAAAAGCGGCGTTTCCCTGTCCGTCAGCATCTCTTCATAAGCGGCGCTTCCGCCTGAACTTTCCCGATTCTCTGCGGCGGCGCTCTTTTGTCCTGCACCATATCCCGCTTCCTCTACCGCCGCGATCACTGCTTCCGGAGAAGCATTTCCTTCCACACCCATAGAATTTGTCAGCAGGCTGACCGAGCAGGCTGTTACGCCCGGAACCCTGGAGACCGCTTTCTCGACCCGTGAGCTGCACGCCGTGCAGCTCATGCCGGTAACAATATATTGCTCCATAAAAAATCTCTCCTTTCGCTCAACAGGTTGTATAGGCAAATCGAAAATTTATGATTCAGCCTATCTCATTAACTTCTGCAGTAATACTACCAACTCGTCGATCACCTCATCGTTCCCTGCGCGGATATTATCGGCCACGCAGGTCCTTACATGCTCAGCGAGCAGCGCTTTATTAAAACTGTTCAGCGCGGCATTCACTGCCGCCACCTGTATCAGCACATCGGCACAATAGGCATCTTTTTCCAGCATTCCCTGGATTCCCCGCACCTGTCCTTCTATCCGTTTCAGCCGGTTCATCAAATCTTTGTATTCCTTTTCGGTCCGCTCTTTCGTTTTATGAGCGATTTCTGCATTCCCGTTTTCCTGTTCCATTTCTTTCTTCTCCTGTTCTCTTACTGCCCGCATACCCCCACTGGGTATATTCAGTATATACCCCTACAGGGTATTATGTCAATACCAAAATGATAATGCAAATATTGTTATATACTCGCAAAAATTGTTTTATACCGAGTTAATATCATTATACTTTTTTCCAGTATTTTACCATATTTTCCATAAAAATATTTTGACTTCACTTCCATGAGGTGCTACAATAGGGGTACAAGTTATTATTGATAAATCGTTATGATTTTATTATTTTTTTTATCGTTCCTTTTATCCTTTACAAAATCGTTACCCGCCAGTCACTATTAGCGAATCAGCATTACATATCCACTATTAGCGAATCAGCATAACCAGCCACTACCAAAGATTCACAATATACAAATAACCAATATATAACCTGTTAACCAGACCAACCAGAAAGTAGGAGGCACAAAGTGATAAACGACAATGAAAAAAAAGCAGATGTTTCCGGCAGCTTTCATCCGACATCGACTTATAACAATCTTTATGACAAAAGCGAACATGGAAATCTGGAATATCCGGTCAGCGTTTACCAGATCGATCTCGACCAGCATAACTCCCGCTCTATCCGATGGCACTGGCACGAAGAAATGGAAATCCTTCTCATCGGAAGCGGTTATGCGAAAGTGACGACGGATGATGAAGAACAGATTTTAACGCCGGGACAGGGGTTTATCCTGAATCAGAATGTCATGCACTCGATTCACAGTGTAGAGGACAAGAAATGTTCCTATTATTCACTCGTATTCCATCCGGATTTTCTGTTCGGCTACACAAGTTCTTATCTGCGGACGAACTTTCTGCATCCGATGCAGAGTTTTTCCGTGCTGAAAACAATGCTGATGGAAGAACAGAACGCATGGCATAAGAGTATGCTCAACATATTGAATAAAATCCTTTCCGTTAATCTGACAAAAAGTTTTGGTTATGAAATGGTCACGAAAGGATATTTGTGCCAGTTCTGGGCAACGCTGCTGAACAGGCTTCTTCAGGTAAATATTCCGGCGACGCCCAATATTTCCATGAACGAGCAGCGGGTAAAACAGGCTATGCTCTACATACGTCTGCATCATGCCGAGGCAGTCTCCCTGGAAGATATTGCGGACAGCATTTCCGTCAGCAAAAGCGAGTGCTGCCGCTGCTTCAAATCCACGATTCAGATGACGCCCTTTGAATATCTGATGAAATACCGCATTTTTGAAGCAAGCAAACAGATTCTGGATGACCGCGACAGCAAACATTCGATCGCAGACCTGGCATTATCGGTAGGATTTAACAGCATAAGCTACTTCAACAAGCTTTTTAAACGCTACTTGAACTGCACCCCGACCGAATACAGAGAACGGGTCGCCAACTCTTCCAACGTGGTCGAGATGGACCCCTTCGCAATCCCGCTTTTCTAACAAAGCAAAAATACGCATCCCCGTTCAGGGCTGACAAGCGCTTAGTCCCGGTAAAAAGTACGCAGTGCCCTGATCAAATGCTCGATATCCGCAGCCCCTGCCGTTTCATAGGATGAATGCATGGCGAGTTGCGCCAGCCCGATATCGACCGTATTAACCGATACCTGCGCGGTGGAAATATTGCCAAGTGTACTTCCGCCCGCAATATCCGAACGGTTGGCGTAGGACTGATACGGCACCTCCGCCCGATTGCAGATATCCTTCATGACTGCCGCCGAAAAAGCATCCGTTGCATACCGCTGGCTTCCATGATATTTGATGACAATTCCGCCGTTTAAGACCGGTCGGTTCACCGCATCCGCTTTTTCCGGGTGGTTCGGGTGAAGCGCATGGGCATTGTCCGCCGAAATCAGAAAACTGTCCGCAAGCATACAACGATATTCTTCCGCACCGATTCCAAGCTTTCCACAAATTCTTTCCAGTACGTCTTTTAAAAAAGTGGAGTCCGCTCCCTGCTTTGTCCCACTGCCAATCTCCTCATTATCAAAGACCGCACAGACATTGATATATTCCGCCGGTTCTTCTTTTATCAAAGCAGTCATTCCGGCGAAAGCACATTCCAGATCGTCCAGTCTGGGGCCTGCCAGAAAAGCATCGTCAATGCCGATACGACGACATTTCTCCCGGTTATACAGAAAAAGGTCCGTTCCCAGAATTTCGCTTTCCGTCACACCGGCCTGCTTCGCCAGTTCCCGCAGATATGTGCCCCTGGCATCTGCTTTGCCGATAATCGGCTCCATATCCGTCTGCGGATTATATTCGACCCCTTTGTTCATATCCCTGTTCATATGAATGGCCACATTCGGAATCACCGCCGTATCTTTCTCCAGATTGACCAGCCGGCATTCCATGCCCTTTTCTCCCCGAAAAACAACCCGTCCTGCAATGGAAAGCGGTCTGTCCAGCCAGGTAGAAAGAATCATGCCGCCGTATTTTTCCACATTCAATTTCAAATACAGGTCATCCACGGCGATTTCCGCCGTTTCTTTCAGTTTAAAGCACGGGGAATCACTGTGCGCTGCCGTCATATGGAATCCTCTCGGCTGCCTGTCAGGTATGGTAAAGGCGATGATTGAAGAACCATTTCGATTTACATAATATTTTCCACCCCGCTGTACATCCCATGCCTGTTTTTCTTCCAGACAGACAAAACCTTCACCGGCAAGCATCTTTTCCAGATTGGCCGCCGCATGATATGCGGTGGGACTGTTGTCGATAAAGGCAAATAATGACTGTATGACTTGTTGTGATGTTTGTTCTTTCATTGCTTCTATTTCCTTTCCTATCCTATCTTTTATCTTTTCCTGCTTTTTATCTTTTCCTGTCTTCTTCAATCCTTGCTGTCTCTTTCTTAATCTTAATTTTTTCCGCCTGTACTTTATCTCTTTTCCGGTCATCCCTTTCGGATGTTCTTCGAATTTACTGCGCCTGTTTTCTCCGATACATAACATAATAGCACGCCCCCGTCAAATCTGCCAGTATCCACCCGATCGGCACCGCCATCCAGATACCTTTGACACCGATGGACGGAACCGCCGAAAGGACATAGGCCAAAAGCACACGGGTTCCAAGTGACACGACTGTCAGAACCACCGAAATGCCTGGCTTATGAATCGCACGATAATAGCCGTAGAACAAAAACAGCAGACCGATGCCAAAATAGAACGCGCCCTCGATACGAAGATAACCGATACCCACCGCAATCGTCTCCACGCTCTGTCTGTCGATGAACAGCCCCATCAGCGGCTCCGCAAAACCGACAACGATTATCGTAATGAGCAGACAGAACACAAAAGCGCCCAGAACGGCATCTTTCATCCCTCTGCGGATTCGTTCTTCTTTTCCCGCGCCATAATTCTGCGCCACATAGGTCGAAAACGCGTTACCGAAATCCTGTACCGGCGCATAAGCGAAAGAATCAATTTTCACCGCCGCTGCAAACGCTGCCATTACGACAGGGCCAAAACTGTTCACAAGTCCCTGCACGAGCAGAATACCGAAATTCATGATCGACTGCTGGAGACAGGTCAGAGAAGAAAGACCCGCCAGTTCTTTCAAAATTCCGCCGTCCCAGCAGCGGTTTTCTTTTTTCACCCGCAGCTGCGGATATTTTACATAATAATAGAACAAAATGCCGACACCCGCCGCATACTGCGACAGGACCGTAGCTGCCGCCGCACCGCCGACGCCCCAGTGAAAGCCTCTGATGAAAAGAAGGTCGAGCACGATATTGAGCATCGCGGACACCCCAAGAAAACAGAGCGGAACCATCGAATTTCCGACCGCCCGGAGCAGATTCGCCACGAAATTATATAAAAAAGTCGCCATAATGCCCGCAAATATCCATACAAGATATTCTACCATCAGCGGCGCCACTTCATCCGGCACTTTGAGAAAAATCAGAATGCCGTCCATGCCCGCATAGACCAGAATATTCAGAACGACCGCAACGGCGCCAATCGAAAGAAATGCGATAAAAAGCCCTTTTTCCAGCCTGTCATAATTCCGGCCGCCGAACTGCATGGAGAAAAAAGCGCTGCTTCCCATGCAAAGCCCCAGAATAACGGAAGTCACAAATACCATCAGCGTATAGGAAGAACCCACCGCCGCCAGCGCATTTTCTCCCAGATACCGGCCCACGATCAGCGTATCGACCACGTTATATAGCTGCTGAAGCATGTTTCCCACCATAATCGGGAAAGCAAATTTCAGCAGATTTTTCATGATGTTTCCCTGGGTCAGGTCGTAGTTCATGGATTTTCTCCTCCTTGGTTGGGTTGTTGCTGTGCCGCCGCCCGCAGGACGGAGGGTGATAGAGTTCCCTTGAGGGCACGCTTGCGCTCCGCGAAAAGCAGCAACGGTACTAAGCTCAAAAGCGGCAAGCCGCATTTTCGCTAAGTGCCGGCGCTTTTCAAGGGCCCCCGCGGGAACTCTATCACCCTCTGTCCTGCGGGCGGCGGCACTATAACATTATATAATCCGATTTCCGTATGCCACTCTTACGAGCTCGCGCTGTTATAGCGTTTCAGTCCACGCGTCCATACCAGACAGGTAAGCAGGCTGAAGGTGAGCACGACTGCGATGCCCCAGGCGGCGAGTTTCCATGTCATCTCGCCAATCAGGCTCTGCACCGGCAGCGTTGCCATGAGACCGTAAGGAAGCAGGCAGTAAAAAATTACTTTAAAAATGCCGTAAAAAGCGATTCCCGGCAGTTTCATGCACAAGTCAAGGCATGCCTCCTCCAGCTGGGCCAGCCTCGCATTGGAAAGGACATAAAAAGACACGGAACGAATCAGGACTTCCATATTATAATACAATATCGCCATGACCGCCAGCCAGAAAATATACGCGCATCCATTTTGCCATCCGATAGAAATTCCGCCGGCCTTTATGCCATAGACGATGATGCACAGGCTCATCAGCACGAGCGGAACGGAACCGGGATTCATTTTTTCAAACGTCAGGCGAAACAGCGGGCTGACTGGCTTAGACAGGTATAAATCCATCTCTCCGCTCAAAATCTTACCCGGAATTCCAATCAGCCCGAAAAAGCAGATTGTCATACTGACTGCGTTCAGCAGGGAAAAAGTGCCGATATAAATGATCATCTCACCGCCCTTCCAGCTTCCGACGGTATCCACATTCGCATAGACCGCCCGAAAAACGAGAAGCTGTACAAGAAACAGGCTTCCATCCACGAAGAACGGCGCAAAAAAATCCAGCCGGAACACGGTCAGATTATGAAACCGTATTTTCATCAGTTCTTTCAATACTCTGTAATTTTTTCTCAAATTTTTTCCAAGATCATTCATCATATTCCCACCCCATCATACTTTCTGCTGTATTTTGCCCATGTCAGCCTGATCACCACCTGTAAGACCAGACACCAGCACACCATGATGACAATACCGGCCAGTGCCTCCTCCTGACATCTTCCGATCAGGAGCATGGACGGCAGATAGGTCACATAGTAAAAAGGCAATGCTTTCATTATGCGGACGACCGACTCCGGGAATAACGCCAGCGGCACGATCGTTCCCGTGATCAGTGCCATCAGATTATTCTTTATCATCAGAAAAGTGTCGATTCCCTGATATTTTAACGTCAAAATACCGAGATAGTAACTAAGCTGCACCATGAAGAACAGCCCAAGCAGAATCAGGCATAATGCACTCAGCAGAATGAATACATCCGTAACGAATGCAAATTCAATCTGAAAAATGAAAACCCACAGAAGCGCCGCAATGAGGTCAAAAGCCAGATAAAACAGCACAATGCCCGCTTCCATCGCCACAAAATATCCTTCCATACTGACCGGAATGATCATATATTTGGAAAATGTACCGTTACGGATCCGCTGGAAGATTTCGCTGCTGATTCCAGCCGACATCTCCAGCTGGGATAAAAAGGAACTGACAATATAATACGATAACATACTGTGGAACGTAAATCCCGAAACAACTTCTTTTCCCGAAAAGACCATACGCCAGAGCAGATAGGCAAATAAAATTTTGGATACCGTAAAGATCATGTTAAAGATAACATCCGCCCGCCATGCAAACTGTGCCTTGAAATTTACTTTGGCTACTTCAATATATTTACGCATTTTCATATCGGCACGCTCCCTTCACAGATCATCTTCCGGTGACTTACAATCCACCGCTGCATCATCCGCCGGCGCACTACCCACAGCCGGGTCTGCTTCCCCATAAAGCCGCTCCATGACCATCCCCGGCTCTTCATCACCGAAAAGTTCTTCCGTTCCGCCGTCATAGATTTTGACACCGTGATTGATGACGACGCTGCGTCTACATAACGTCCTGATATCCTCCATATAGTGCGATGTCAGAAGGATGGTCGTCTTTTTTTCCTCATTGATCTCCTTTAAGAATTTCCGAATCTGCCTGGAAGCCACCACGTCGAGACCGATCGTCGGTTCATCCAGAAACAGGATTCCCGGGTCATGCAGCAGGGCAACGATGAGTTCCATCTTCATCCGCTCCCCCAAAGACAGCGTTCTGACCTGGACATCCATCAATTCCCGGACGCCGAAAAGTTCTATGAAATACTCTTTATTCCGCTGAAAATCATGTTCTGGGATTTCATAAATTTCCTTGAACAGACGCAAAATATCGTTGGTCGTCAGTTCAAAAAATAACTGGCTCTTCTGGCCCATAACGACGGCATACTGCTTTTTGAACGCATTCTTCATATCGTTCGGATAATACCCAAGCACGCTGATTTCGCCGGAAGTCGGCGCAATGATTCCTGTCAGCATTTTAATAAATGTCGTTTTACCGGCTCCATTCGGCCCAATGAGTCCGACGAACTCCCCTTCCCGGATTTGAAGGTCCATGTGGCTGACCGCCTCTTTTTCCACATATTCCCGCCTGAACAGGCTGGCTATGCTGCCGCCTATTCCCTCTTTTTTCACATATCGCTTATAGATTTTGGTCAGATTTCTTGTTTCGATAACATTTTTTGTATACATCCTGTTCATTACCATTCCTTTCTTGCACAAAAAAAGCATGACCATACGGTCATGCTCATTGATGAACTTTCTTTGATAACTTCCCAACTTCACAAAATTTTTCAGAAAATGTTCTTCCTGAAATTCTTTTATGAATTTCCTCATAAAATCCACAAGAACTTCTATTTTGATGTGGATTCCCGGTCGATTATGTTAAGCATTTCGTAAGGCAGAAACGAGGGCAGACTGATAGCGTCATCCGCTGAAACCTCTTGCAATATTTATTTTGCATTCTCCATTACTATCACACTTAACATATCGCTATTATAGCTTACGGGGAAATGAAGTGTCAAGCATTACTTTTCTCCGCGAAATCATATATCGAAAAATGCGCCGGATTCAAATAGTCAACGCCTGAATCGATCAGTTCAAATGCCTCATAATCGAAAACAATCTTATCATCGTTCATGAAATCATCGTTTATCCAGACGATATTCCTGTATTCCAGCGGCAGCTGTTCCGGGTGCGCACACGCCAGATTTTCTTCGGTCAGGCTGTCGAGCCGAATGTATTCGAAGCGGTAATCCTTCGTATCCTCACGGAATTTATCGTATATTTCATCCCGGACAAAAGCAAATCCTGCCTTTTCCGAGATGACTGCAACGATAAATTCCTTATCGGTCAGCGCCTTGTGCAGGTTATTCTCGTCCACCGGCCAATAAACATATTCAAATCCATCGGGATTCCCCTGCACAAAATATTTGCTGCAATATACTTCTAAATGTCCTTCCAGACTCAGCCCCGGATAGAGAATCCTGCCCCGCCCAACGAACAGCTCACTGATATCGGCGCAGATACGGTCTTTTGCATCCGCCGGCCGCGCATATTGTTTCATTTCCGGGGTACAGACGCCAAATTTCTGATAATTTATTCGCGCCTGGTTCAGACTGACCGCATTGGCGCCGCCTGCCTCGTCCGGGTTATCCTGCTGCCAGCCGTCATCTTCCCAAAAACAGACCGGACAGATATCATAGGTATTGCCTGTCGGTTCATCAAAAGTATAATAACCACAGCAAGGGCATTTATATTTCATATCACGCTTTCCTCTCAGCCTGCGACATATCTCCGTTCTACATTTCCTCTTCCCGTTTTACTTTTTCTTCTTCCCTTTCTTCTTCGCGCTCTCGATCAAATCCTTCAACTTCAACGCCTTGTCGATATTTCCTTCTACTTTCAGCTTCTGCAATGTGACCGCCAGAATCGGGTCCTGCTCCCCTGTTGCAATCTTCTTCAGGGTTTCCGCTTTGGCAATAAAAATGGCATCTCTGTCATAATACTCATAAGGCTCAACATAAAGTTTGCCGTCTTTTACTTCCACATAAAAGATTCCTTCCGCCTCCCCGACAATATTGAACTGGTAAGCCAAATGCTCTGTTACATGGCTGACGTCCGCCTTCTGGAACTGTTCCTTTACTTCCGCAAAAAATTCTTCATAGGTCATCTCTATAACCATACTCCTTTCTCAGTCTGTGATCCATTTCTGTTGTATTCATCATAGCATCAATTCATGTGCCGTTCAATACCAAATATCGCTATGAAATGGCCTGATATGGTTTAAAATAAAGTGATGAAGACAACTCCGCTTTCCTATTTTTTGCTATTCCATACATGGGATAAGATGTCTTTCAGTACTAACATCGCGTCTAAATCATTATAACCATATTGCTCTTTTAAACTATCCAGCAATTCCCTTATTTTGACCGCATAATTTTCTATTTCAACTTTTTCCTGATAAATCGTTAATACCGGGTATTTTTTTCCCCACACACTTGTCCAGTCGATTTTTTGTTCCGTTTCTTCACTTGTTCTTTCGATAATCTGCTCAATCTCTTTTACATCAATATCAAAGTCTATCAGTTCATCTAAAGTCAAGTGATATAGATTGGATAATCTTTTAGACTGCCGTATATCCGGAAGTGTTTCGTCAAGCTCCCACTTTGAGATTGTCTGTCTGCTGACACCCAGTTTTTCAGCAACTTCTTCTTGTGACAAACCGCTCCTTTTTCGTGCATTGAAAAGACTGTTTCCTAAACTCATGGCTATACCTCCTGTATTCTGTCAAATAAATTATAAATAATACGCGAACGAAAATCTACCAACAGAAAATTACAGTTTCGCCCGATATCTTAACATTTTTCAGAATGGCTGTATTCTGATCAATCTGGAAATCACTCTACGATCAAAATCCCCGGCTCCACTTTCTTCACCCGGCCTGCCGCAAAATAAGCAAAAAGAAGGAACATCGCGCTCACAATGAACGCCGGGAGCACCATCCGAAACAGGTTCAGGCTGGATACGAACTGACTTACCCCGCACATTTTCAGCATCGCCGATGCGAGCGGATCAGTCAAAACGCCGCTTAACAGGATGCCCAGAACGGCCCCCGCCGCGGAAACGATACCGAAGCGCAGGGCAAAAGCGAACCGCAGTTTCCCGGATTCATATCCGAGCGATTTATAGATGCCCAGGTCATGCTGTTCCTTATACAGAATCTTACTGCCTGTCAGCGTGACCGTGATCAGGACAAAAACAACCGTGATCACATACATAAAGACCATCAGGACCGACAATACCAGCAGAATACTGTCAACGCCGGACCATGTATTCTCATCAATGTTGATCTTTTCCCCATAATTCTCCTGCAGGAACTGTGAAAGTTCTTCTACCACCGAGGTATCCTGAAACAGATAATAGGTATAATAAGAGGATTCATCATCTTCCGCTTCCAGAAGCCGCTGATACCCTTCTCTGCTGATGCCAAAATTTTCTCCCATATCGTTCGCGCACTGATAGATACCGCTGATGATATACTCCAGTTCCTTTCCGCCAAAAGCGACCGGCACCGTATCCCCGATTCCAACATTCAACTCGTCTGCTACGGCCTGTGTCATCACGATTTCGTTCGGATAGAGACAGGTCCGCCCCTGGAGCAGATTAAAATATTCCGGTTCGGAAATAATGTTCATCAAATATTCTATCTGAGCAACTGCCGCCCTGTTCATCTGAAACTGGTAGGAATCGGCTATGCCGGCACGCGCCTCGATAATATCCTCTATCTCATCCGCCAGCGCCTCATCCGTACGCGCTACGCCCAGATCAAAGCGGGAAGCCGAAAAAGAACTCATCAGCCCTTCCCCGTTCGGTCCAAGCCAGGCATCCATTCTGGCCGTCAGCGACAGGAAAAAAACGAGTAGGGACGCGACAAAGCAGGCGCTGATATACTGCTTTTTCCCGGATATGAGCTGCCTGTATGCAAGCCAGAAACTTAGGCCACTTTTTTGAATCGGCGCCATAAACCGGCTTTGAAAATAAACATCTTCCGCACCGCCGCGGATTGCCCGTATCGGCGTGATTTTTCCGATTTTGACCGTTTTGATACAGATAAAAGCGATGATAACGAGCAAAATCAGCCCCAGCGCGAGCAGGCAGTTCCCAATCAGGATATCCGACGGTATCCAAAGTCCCGTCACCGTGACCGTCAGATAATTAATTTCCCTGACAACCAGCGCCGATGCCGGAAGCCCGATCGCCATACCGCACAAAATCACGATCATATATTGCAGAAGCCGGACGATGCGCAGGTCATTCCGCGTATAACCGATTGCCTTCAAAATCCCCATATCCACATAATTCTGTTCAATGCCGCTGCTGATGCTGTGCCCGATGATGATCAGCGCAACAACAAGCAAAATCATGACAAATACAAGCAGAAATCCGGCAAAAATATTTTGCAGAATCAGCATAAATCCCATGATCGTATCTTTGCTGTAAGAAAAACCCCATACAGCCATCAAATCGGTCTTTTCATTCAGGATTTTCTGAAATTCCCCGAAAGACAGGGCGCTGTCCGGTATCCGGAATATATGAAATACACTCGCCCGCCGTCCCTGTGCGGCTTCTCCCGCCCTATCGAGTAGACCGGCAAGCCTCTCCATATCGTTTCCAGTCATAAGCACTTCCTTCATCCCCATCAGCGCAGATCCGGCTACCGGGTCTTCAAAGAATCCTTTTATGGTAAAAAGCTCTTCCGGTTCTCCTTCCGCCGCCGCGAGCCTCAACACATCCCCGGCCTGCACATCATACAGGGAGCAAAAAGAGGAAGGCACATAGATTTCTCCGTCCTGCAGTTCATCAGGCGTTTCCCGAATACCATCCAGATTTTCCTGAAAAATGCGGTAACGGCCGCTTGCCGCATCGAGCAAATGCAGGGAACCTGTCACACCGATTGACTGCCCGCCGATTGAATAACGGGTAAAAATCACGATATCCTCTACTTCCACCCGGTCCACCTCGTCCAGCCCCGCCACCTGTTCTGCCAGTTTTTCCCGGTCCGGAACACCTGACAGCCAATAAGCCATATCGCCATACCCGACCCGGTCTATCTGCTCTCTTTCATAAGCATTGGAATTACCCCATACGGACAGGACCGCACACAGGGAGACCGTAATGATCACAACCAGCATGAAAATCCCGAACAGACTTCCCTTCTGGCTCTTCATATCCGCCTTTAACAGATTTAAATATTTCATATTAATAACCATGCCTTTCTCTCAACCTTACAATCATACAAACTACCCAAACTGTTTCATAACCCTCTCATGAAAGAATGACTCGCCAGAGACATTCTTTCGGGTAAGAAATAGAACTTCTTGACGTCTCGTCCAATGGCGAGACGTCTTTAGAAGTTCTTCTTACCCTTTACCACTCCATCGAGGACAGCCACGCATCCACCTGTTTTTCCCGGCTCTTCGCTTCCTCACTGCGGTATGGCGGCATGGACATCTCGCCGATGACCTTGCCATCCTCCAGATACAAAAGCCTCGTAGCACGGATGGCCGCCTTGATATCATGCGTTACCATGACAATGCTCTGTCCCTTTTCGTTCAATCCGGTCAGAAGGTTCAGCACTTCCTGCGTGTTCCGTTTATTCAGCGCTCCTGTTGGCTCGTCGGCAAAAAGAAGCCCCGGCTCGTTGATCATCGCTCTGGCAATGG
This sequence comes from uncultured Lachnospiraceae bacterium, assembly GCA_947178125.1. Classification (GTDB taxonomy): domain Bacteria; phylum Bacillota; class Clostridia; order Lachnospirales; family Lachnospiraceae; genus UBA3282. The sequence continues at coordinate 21,175 of CAMWXB010000058.1, forward strand.
CGGCGCGCTGCGCTTCCCCTCCCGACACCTGCGACGGAAGGCGGTTCATGGCCTTCTCCACGTTCATCTGTAACAGCAGCTTTTCCGCCCTGTCCTTTACTTCTCTTCCGCTTTTCTTCTTATCCAGAAAACCTGCCGCTGTCACATTTTCAAAAAGTGACAGGTTGCTGACAAGGTGTGCCTGCTGGAACACAAAGCCAAATTCTCCGGCCCGCAGGGCCGCCATCTCTTTTTCCTTCAAGTGGCTGATACACCGTTCCCTGTAATATACTTCACCCCCGGTAGGTCTATCCATGCCGCTCAGGGCGTAGAGTAAGGTCGATTTTCCGGCTCCTGAAGAACCCATGATGACCGTAAAATCTCCCTCATAAATTTCCAGCCCGACCATATCCAATACATGATTCTGCCCGCCGTTATTGGCAAAGCTCTTGCACAGGTCTACCGCTTTCATGATAATCGTTTTCCTCATCTTTATAACCATGCTCCTTTCCAAGTCTTCGCTTACACAACGACAGGGCAGACAGGCCAGCGCTGCGCACGGACCATATCCGCCCTGTATGAATTATCTTATCAGAATAATTATTAAGAAGTCTTTAAGAACTATCAGGAAACCGGCAGCCACAACACCGCCTCCAGCCCGTCCTCACGATTTTCCAAGACCAGTCCGCCTTTCATCCTCTCCATGATGTAAGACACGATATACAGACCAAGTCCGGAACCCGGTTCATCCTGCACGTTTTTTCCGCGGTAAAATTTCCGGGTCACAAAAGGCATGTCTTCCGGCAAAATCCCGGCGCCGTAATCCCGCACACGAATCTCGTACCGCTCCCCTTCCTGTCTGGCACGCACTTCCACAGGGCTGCCCTTCGCATATTTTTTCGCATTTTCCAGAAGATTCAAAAGGGCCTGTGCCAGCCTCTTTTCATCGACGGCAAGCACGGCATCCGGAACCGGTTCCGGCAAAGACACATTCGGATATTCCAGGTCCTGCAGCGTTTTCAGGAGCAGTCGGCGTATGCTGACGTTCTGTTCTTTGATTTCCAGCCGTTCCAGCTCCGACAGAGAATGCAGTACCAAATCGTTCACGAGCCGGGACACCTCATCGCATTTTCGCATGATAACGCCCAGATAGCGCTCCCGCTGCTCGTAATCCGCTTCCAGATTGGCTTCCAGCCCTTCCGCATAAGCACGGATAGAAGCGAGCGGCGTTTTGATATCGTGTGAGAGGGTGGCTATGATCGTCTTGTTCTCCCGAACCGCCTCCGCTTCATTTTTCCGCGCCGTTATGATTTCTTTCCTCATATGGTCAAAAGCCCATGTAAACGCGCCGAAAAAATTCGTCCGTTCATATTCCAGCGCGCTGTTGAAATTGCCTTTCGCAATCTCCTCCGCATAGCTTTCCAGCTTATAAAAAGGCCTTAAAATCTTAAAATAGATATAGAGCAGGCCGCCGGACAGAAAGAAAAGCGTCAGGCAGGCATAAAAAAAGCCTACGCGCCGGATATACGCGGCCTGTCCCTTTGCACTCTCCTGTTGCAGCGCCGCTTTCAAAATCCGAAACTCGGCTTCCGCCGGATTGCCGCCCTCTGCATCCGTCGTAAGCTGCTCGATCTCATTTAATAATACCAGCCTGTTTCCTGCCTCCATGCCCGTTTCCACAGCCCTTTTTCCCAGAAGATACGAAACCGCAAAAGCTATGAATATAAAAAGGCAAAGATAAGCCGATGCCATCTTTGCAAACTGTTTTCTCATGTCAATAACCATGCCTTTCTCTTGTCTGTTTTACAGACTCCCGACCTACTGTCCATCTGCCGGACTCTCCGCCATATCGAACTGATACCCGACGCCCCAGACCGTCTTGATGAACTGTGGCTCCGCCGGGTCTTCTTCCAGTTTTTCCCGCAGCCATCGGATGTGGACCGCCACGGTCGCAGACTCCGCTTCCGAAAAAGCGCCCCAGACTTCATGCAGCAGTTCTTCTTTTCGAATCGCTTTGTTCGGATGGGCGCATAAGTATGCCAGAAGGTCGAACTCCCGCAGCGCCAGCCTGACTTCTTCATCGCCCCGCTCCACCGTCCGCGTTCCGGTATCCACTCTGATGTTTCCGAAAACATAGACCGGCGCTTCCGTTTCCGCACCGTAAGTCCTGCGCATCAGCGCATTGACTCTCGCCAACATCTCCCGCAGCGAATAGGGTTTCGCAAGATAATCGTCGCCGCCCATATCGAATCCCCTGATTTTATCATCCTCGCTCGTCCTCGCACTGGCAAAAATGACCGGTACCTTCGATACTCTGCGAAGTTCCCGACACACCTCGAACCCGCTGCCATCGGGCAGATTGATATCCACCAACAGCAGATGAAACTGTTCATGCGTCAGAATGTCAAATGCGCATTCGCAGTTTGGCGCGGTCTGTATCTCATACCCGTAATTTTGCAGCATATCGCCGGTAATAGCGGCCAGGTCTTTATCATCTTCTATGATAAGGATTCTTTTTTGCATCACAAATGAAGCCTTTCTTTTTTTTATGTCATATTCTTTTTTATCATACTACATTTTTCTGAGCAAAGGCAGTATGTTGAAGAAAATTTTTCAAAATATCAGATATAGAAAAAGCACCCACGCTGAAGTGGATGCCTTCGACAGACAATATTGGCAATATCAATAAACAGATTATGGACAGGGTTCCCAATCGCCGGAAATTACTGTCACAACAGCTTTACTTTTCATTCACTTTCCTGAGTGTTTCTCCAGCTCACTCATCGTCATGGGAAAGTCTTTCGTAAAGGGCTGTGAGCCTGTCTTTCTCTGGTCTGTTCCGTCATGCCTTCATTAATAAGTACGCCATAATATACCGGACTCTGGATGAATAATATACAGCATAAGTGAAACTATCATAATCAGACATATCAGTATAAAACTGCCCACGATAAACCATTTTATCCCTTTTATAATACCTTTCAGCGTTTTATTTTGAAAAATAGAATTCACGTCCTGGGAAACTCGATAAATAGAATCTATTTTCTCATTTGTAAAAGAATTTTCCCTTACTTCCTGCACGTCAATATCCTTCACAAGTTCATCTAAAGTCATATCAAAGAAATCACTTAGCATAACTAATCTCGTAAAATCCGGATATGACTGCCCTGCCTCCCATTTTGAAACTGTCTGCCTTGATACCTGCATTTCCATTCCCAGTTCTTCTTGTGAGAGTCCTTTTTCTTTCCTGAGCTTTAATAGTTTTTCGTTAAATTTCATTTCGCATTGCCTCCTTTTTTCCAGCCTACAATATAGTTCATTTGTATTCAAGCAATTCAGGTTGTCAATTTGTCAATATTGACATACATTTCATGGGTCACTGAAAATTAACATTGTGTCAATAATCTTTAACATACCTGCAAGGAGATAACCGCCGAAACAGCGGAAACGAAGCAGAGGCGAAAAACAAGAACTGCAAGGCATCAGGGCTTCTTATACCCAATTTCCGCCTTTTCATTCTTCTTTTTGATTTCCTCTAACATCTGCTTCACGATATCTTTGGAAGTTGCCTCGATTTTAAGCAGTTCATCGCTGTTTGTCTTTAGCATCAGAAAGAACATATCAAAACTGGCTACGCCGCAGCAGAGCCTGCCGTTCACCTCTTCGACCCGCAGGTAAGCCTGACGGATATCCGTATAAGGCAGCGTATGCCACTTAAAGCCTTTTTTATATTCGATTTCATTTTCCTGTAACCGAATTCTTTTATCTTCCATCGTTATTGCTTTTTTCCCTTCTTCGTTTTCGGTTTCGACGCAGGCAGTTCTTCGTACCTCGCCTGCAATACCTGTGACATCAGTTCCGTATTTTCCACATCATCGACGATGATCATCTTCGTCCCGGAACCTTTATAGGGATAACCGCGCTCCGCATCCGGCAGTATGCGCAGCGCATCCCCCTTTTTTTCTGCATTTTGTTACATCTTCTTCCGAATGCTCTCCAGCCTGTTGAGCGCCTCATAGAGCGTTTCATCCTTCTTGGCAAAATGAAGGCGTATCAGATGGTTCACCGGCTCCCGGAAAAAGCTGGAACCCGGCACCGCGCCGACTCCCACCTTCTCCGCCAGCACTTCGCAGAATGTCAGGTCGCTCTCATAGCCAAATTCCGAAATATCCAGCAAAACATAGTAAGCGCCTTCCGGATTCGTATGCACCAGACCAATTTCATCCAGCCCCTTTAAGAACAGATTCTTTTTACTCGTGTACTTTTCCCGCAGTTCATCATAATAAGATTGGCCGAACCGCAGCCCCGGAATGACCGCTTCCTGCAAAGGCGCAGCCGCACCCACAGTCAGGAAATCATGTACCTTCTTCGCCACATCGATGATTTCCTGCGGCGCGATGATATAACCGAGCCGCCAGCCAGTAATAGAATAGGTCTTGGAAAGCGAACTGCATGAAATCGTCCGTTCCCACATACCGGGCAGAGACGCGAAATAAATGTGCTGATGCGGCTCATAGACGATATGCTCATAGACTTCATCCGTTATGACATAAGTGTCGTATTTCCTCGCGAGTTCCGCGATATAATCCAGTTCTTCCCGCTTAAAAACTTTTCCGCACGGATTCGAGGGATTGCAGAGAACCAGCGCCTTTGGCTTCTGTTTGAATGCGGCCTCCAATTCTTCCGGCCGAAAGTTGAAGGCCGGCGGGTATAAGTTTACATAAATCGGTTCTGCACCGGACAGAATCGTATCCGCCCCATAATTTTCATAAAAAGGAGAAAAGACGATCACCTTATCGCCCGGATTCGTCACCGTCAGCATGGCGGCCATCATCGCCTCCGTGCTGCCGCAGGTCACGACGATCTCGCCGTTTGGGTCAATCTCTTTTCCCATAAGCCCAGACTGTTTCGCCGCCAGCGCCTCCCGGAAATTCTGCGCGCCCCATGTGATCGAATACTGATGGAAGTCTTCATGCGCCACCTGCGCAAGCCTGTCAAGAATCTCCTTCGGCGGGTCAAAATCGGGAAAACCCTGCGATAAATTTACCGCCTGATATTGATTGGAAATGCGCGTCATGCGCCTGATCACGGAATCCGTAAATCCTGCTGTTCTTTTTGATAACTGCTGCATAGTCTGCTCCTTTCGTGATGCCACAAGTGTGCAATAAAGATGCACCTTCCCATTACAATTCATTAATAGTCGCTGTAATTGGCATGTTTCTAATCCGCTTTGCAGGTGCATATACTGCTGCCACAGCAGAAACTGTATCGAATACAACAATAATAACAATCAAGACTATCGGCAGACTCCACTGGCTTCCAAAATACCGTGTAACCAGTCTCACATACAAAAAACGGCTTAAAACAATTCCCATACCACTGCCAATTATAAGACCAGAGATAGCGTAAGTAAAGGCTTCCGCAGCAATCATCCGGGTAAGCTGTTCCCCATCCATA
>CAMWXB010000059.1 GCA_947178125.1 uncultured Lachnospiraceae bacterium
CATATCCATTAAAAAATAATATAAAACTTACAAATACATGTGCGCTTGTAATACGGGATTTCCCGGATGGTGTGGAAATAATTGGAGAATAGAAAGAGGACGACATGCCCGGAGTTAATCCCGTAATACTTTTCGATGTCATTTCTTGAGCACCGGACGGCGAAACGCACCTGTTTTCATTATTCCGGCAATCAATATGCCGATAAGCACAGCGGTATCTGCAAACAAAACAACCACGACACTTTTTACCAATCCGTGTATGAACATTATGGAAAACAACTCTACTGACAGCGCAATAAAACATAAATAATTTGACAAATATTCTGTTATGAGCTCTCCGCAGGGATAGTTTATCAGTAATTGCACATAGATAACGGGTCTTATCACAATACGGATCAGGATGCAGGCTGTCGGATATGCAAAAATGAATTTTTTATCTACAAATGAGACGGTTGTTCCGTTGGCCCATTGAACCGGTATTTCAGCCGGTAGTTTTGCATACGATAATATCCCGGCCAGGAAACATAGCGATGCAATCACTGCCCATGTGATCAGGCCGCCCCATATATACAGGAAGCTGACGGAGTCCAGTTTGAAAACCTTTTTATTATCATTCCAATAGGTTTCCAGGTCTGTTACATATTTTTCAACCTGTAATTCATCAAAGCTGACATTTCCTGATGCAAGCATTCTTTCGCACAGGGTTTTTGCTTTATGCAATCCCTCGATTTGTGATTGAATGGCAGAGGTTTGTTTTTCCAGGATTTCTATTAAAGATACTTCTTCAGATATAATGCAGCGAATATCTTCAATGGAAATTTCCAGCGTGCGCAAGTAGGCAATTTTTTTAATGGTCTCAATATCTTTTTCGGAATACTCCCGATACCCGTTCTTATCATTTCGTAATGGCTCTACGAGCTTTTCTTTCTCATAAAATCGAATATTGGAACGTGGAAGCCCTGTTTGTTCTTCAACTTCTTTGATCGTCATAATGCTGCCTCCTGACTGTTGATTGAATTATAAAGTATCAACAAAGTTTACAGTCAAGAGGTTTTTAAATTTTTCTGTATTTTTTTGTATTTTTGCTAAAAATAATAAAAAAGATAAGTTTAACGAATGAGCGAATAAAAACAACAAATATACTTACTTTATGAATATATGTGTATGCGTTTACGTTTTTTCAAAGTTGGAATTGAATATTCAGCAATTTCGTGATATGATTTGTAAAGAATCGAAATGTAGCGAAAAGCTGGAATTGGCGGTAATAATCTTGCTCGAATAGGTAAAATCAATATATTTCGATGGAAAGATCATAAGGAGGGCATCATTATGACCAGAGCTGATAATGTATTAAATATGCAAATAACAATTGCAAACTGTATGAAGCAGGAATGGAATATTGATTTTAGTAAAGTCAGTGATCTTTTAGATAAATATGATTTGCTTTCCTATATTGATACTTGTTATGAAGAATACAATTCTATGGGAATAAAGGGTATTTTAAAAGATTTGAAGTCCTATATTAATGCAATAGAGGAGACAATCTGATATGAAAGATTTATTTCATGGAACAACTTATGACTTCAATGAATTGACGTGACAATGGGTAAGGGATATAAAGATTTTGGAAAAGGATTTTATGCCACTTCGATTAAGAATCATGCAGAAAGTATTGCCAGACGGAATAAGCGCATACTGGAAGCAAGAGAGGCTAAGATACGACAAAGAAATCCTAAATACAAAATAAAAACATTTCAAGTATACAGATATAATTTGGAATTTGATGACAGTTGTATTGATAATCCAGGAAATTTGAAAATAATAATATTTAAAGAAGCAAACCGTGAGTGGATACGTTTTATCTTGATGAATCGGGAGGCAGATAGCACTATTCATGATTATGATATTGTGATTGGTCCGACAGCAGATGAAAATACCGTTACTGTAATTAATTCATATAAGGAAGAATTAATTGCAACAAATTATGCAGATGAAGTGTTAGATGCTTTAATAGAGGAGCTGGAACCGGAGAACCTGCCTAAACAATATTTTTTTGGAACAAGTGCTGCAATTCAAAAGCTTCGATTTAAGAAAATCAGAAGGGAGATTTTAGGATGAAAGCATCAAGTGTTAACATTAATAAGTCAATACAGGTAATATCCCTTTATTTGGTGCATCGTATAAGTGAAGAGGAAAATTGCTCCAATGAAGTTGCACTGAAAAAACTGTTAAAAACAATGACCTATGAATTGTTACAGGATAAAGAGTCAGAGCTATATGCAGAGTCACCGGAGTATGTATGGAGTATGCTAGGCGATGAGAAAAACGGAAATATAGAATCATGGATAAAGGAATGAATAAGCAAAAAAAGTAGGCCGTTGTATGGAGTACGATTTTCAACAGAAGATGACATGCACCTGTTTGGCGATGTTACCGGGAAGAGAATAATGCTACCTCCTGACTGTTGCTTGAATTATAAGGTATCAACAAAGTTTACAGTCAAGAGGTTTTTAAATTTTTTGGAGTTTTTTCAGAGTTGGCGGTCGGGATGAACTATTTTTGCAAAAATAATTTCCCGGGCTCGCCCCATGCACCCAGAACTTCTCCGGTATAAGAAAAGTATGTATTGCAGGTCGTTGAAATGGGTGCAATCTTCCTTAAACGTTCGCCGACGAGAATTTTTTCGTCTGTAAGTTCCTCATTATAAAGTACGTTTCGTATCTTGCACAAAAACACCTCTCCGTCATCAAGAGGAATGCTCCTTGTGACCTCTACTTCAAAATTAACGGGACTTTCCGTCAGGATTGGTACATCCAAAACTGCACCTTTGCTGATATCAGCGTTAAAAAGCATTTTATCCTCGTCATATCCCGATTTAGTTCCAAGGTAATCCGCCATAGGGAGTAATTTTTCCGTAACAAGATTTGCCGAAAAGACGTTCCCGGCCTTTATCCTGTCTTTTGTCAGCTTTTCACCGCCTATGCACATCATGACACCGAGTTCTCCGTCCCAGCAATAGCTGAACCAGCAGAACAGACCGAAATCAGGGGCCTTGTTCTCTTTGTAGGTGCCGTATAAAAACAGTGTTTGAGGACAAAAATCATTTGTTGCCTGTCTGGATATTTTAGTCATTACTACAATTCCTCCAATTTCAATATTCTTCATTACCCCGCGCAGATTGTTTTTCAATTCTATGATGCAGTCTGTACCTTTGGTAAAATGTTCTATATAGAATAATACTATATAGAACAGAATGTGTCAAGACAAACAAGTATGTCAGGGAGAATGCCGCTTTTTAGGCATTCTCCAGCGTGAGAAAGACTTGCTTCGCAAGTCTTAGAACTTCTTAGCGAAACAGCCTTTGCTGTGAGCTCTAGAAGTTCTTCTCATGCTATGATATTTGGATTGCTCATCCGAAAAACCCAGTGATTTATATAAACGATAACCCTCATCGGTAGATTTCAGCTCAACATAATCGAGTCCCAGCTCGTCGGCCTCGGCAATCAACTGCTCCATAAGTTTTTTTGCAATGCCCTGTTTTCGGTATTCCGGTTTCGTATAAACATTCAGTACATTTCCGGTCCGGCCATTTATAAAGGAGGGGTTGGCGGGTTTTTCGGAAATAAGAAGAAAACAGCAGGCTGCGATGACAGGCTTCCTCGCGACATAGACCAGTAAATCCTTATTGAGATGTTTCCTATAATAATCCGGTAAAGATGATTTTATTTTGATAATCTGTTCGTCTGTGAGGGAACCATAATCTTCTGTTAAATAATCCAGACGCATTTGAACCAGTGCATCTATGTCATTTATCGTCGCTCTTTCGGGTTTGATATTCATAAATTTCAGACTCCTCCTGCATTGTATTCTGTATTTCTTATCATACTAACCTCCATGCCGCCTCTCGGCGGCACGAACCATCAATGGGAAGAACGCCGTATTTTAGGCGTTCTTTCTCACACTATTTATGGATTACCTTCCGCATGCCGCTTCCGCAAAATTCATGCGGTATCCTTTTGAATCCCAAAGTCTCATAAAAGGGTTCTTTTCCCTTTTCGGCAATCAGCTGAATGCTTGAGCGTCCGCCGGCGGGAGTATGGTCATCCACATATTTCAGCAGCATATTCAGGATAGCGGTGCCGATTTTCTGTTTTTGAAAAGCGGGATGTACGATTACATCTACAATTATAAAATATTGTCCGTCTCCGATCAATCTGCCCATGGCAATTGTTTCATCGTTTTCGACCGCAGTTATCGTATACAGGCTATTGCGCAGAGCGGTTTCCGCCTGTTTTCCTGAGAAATTTTTCCAACCGGCACATTCTCTTAACCGGACATAATTTTCATAAGATAAAACATTTTCTTTGTATTCCATAGAGCAGCCTCTTATTAAAAAAGATTCTGTTAAATTCTAACATATTGAGGGCATATATGCACAAAAAAATCACAGTTGCCGTACTGATTCATGTGCTCCGTTTAAAATGCCTCCATTATTTTGTTGACATTCGTTTTATAATCCGCTAGAATGATAGCAAGCACTTGCATGGAGGGAAGAGCATGGATGAAACAAGCCAGAAGATCATTGATGCGACTATGTCGCTGATACGGGATAAGGGATATGTTGCTACTACCACGAAGGACATTGCACGTCTGGCCGGGGTGAATGAGTGTACCCTGTTCAGAAAGTTCGAGAACAAAAAGGATATTGTTTTACAGGGAGTGGCACAGGAAAAATGGCGGGCGAATGTGACGCCGGATATCTTTCGGAATGTGCAGTGGGAACTGGAACCGGACCTGGAGATGTTCATGAATGCTTATATGGACAGGATAACGCCGGATTTTGTTAATTTATCCATTGGATTGCGGGCACCGCAGCTTTATGAAGAAACTGCCCCCATGATCATGAAAGTGCCGCAGGCGTTTGTGGAGTCTTTGACAGAATATTTTCAGAAAATGGCGGAAATGGGGAAAATAGGGCACTATGATTTTGAAAGTCTGGCAATGACGGTTTTTTCTTCCACTTTTGGCTATACATTTCTCAGCGCATCTTTTGCGCAGAACCTTGCCAAAACGAGCAGGGAAGCGTTTATCAAGTGCAGTGTGAAAATGTTTGTGGACGGTATTTCGGGATAATTCTGCAAACTGCAAAAGAATATGGTCATAAAATGGCACTGGTCAATAGTGCCATTTAAAATACAATAAATGCGTGCAAGCACACGCATACAATCAGGAGGGATTGATATGGAGATAACAGGGGCAGATTTATTTGTAAAGGCATTGAAAGAAGAACAGGTAGATACACTTTTTGCATATCCGGGCGGACAGGCCATTGATCTGTTTGATGCTTTATATGGGGAGGATTCCATCAATGTTATCCTGCCAAGGCATGAGCAGGGTTTGGTTCATGCGGCGGACGGCTACGCGCGTTCGACCGGAAAGGTCGGTGTCTGTCTGGTCACGAGCGGTCCCGGTGCGACGAATCTGGTGACGGGGATTGCGACTGCCAATTATGACAGCGTACCGCTTGTCTGCTTTACCGGGCAGGTACCGACAGGGCTTATGGGGAAGCATTCTTTTCAGGAAGTGGACATTGTGGGAATGGCCAAAAGTATCTGTAAGTATGCCGTGACCGTTCGGAAAAGAGAGGACTTGGCGGATAGCATTCAGGAAGCATTTTATATTGCAGGAACAGGGAAACCGGGTGTGGCACTGGTCGATATTCCGAAAGATATCCAGCGGGAGTACGGAAGCGATGAATACCTGACAAAAGGAAGAAGCAAGTGGTATGACCCCAATTGTGCCGTTTTCGACGGACAGCTGGAAAAAGCGATGGCGCTGTTACATCGTGCACAAAGGCCGGTCTTTCTGGTCGGGGGCGGCGTGCATATCGGCCGTGCTGAACGGGAAATGCAGAAACTTGCAGAGATAACAGGCGTACCGGTCGTTACGACGATGATGGGAAAAGGCGCTGTCCCCGCCGCGCATGATCTGTATATCGGAAATATCGGCATTCATGGCAGCTATGCGGCCAATACCGCAGTCAGCAAATGCGATGTGCTTTTTGCAATCGGCACAAGGTTCAATGACCGTATTACGGGAAAAACGGAACAGTTTGCGGCCAATGCGGCGGTCATTCATATTGATATAGACGAAACGGCAATTTCCCGGAACATTGCCGCGGACGTTCCAATCGTGGCGGATGCCAAAACGGCAATCCGTAAACTGCTCGAAATGGCAAAGCCGTTAACGATAGAGGCATGGGTGAAACAAATCGGGGAATGGAAAAAGCAATACCCTGTTACGATGAAAAAAGCTGGCATGACACCGGAAAAAATCATACGGTTTATCAATCGGACTTTTGATAATGCAGTGATCACAACGGATGTAGGGCAGAACCAGTTATGGGCCGCACAGTTTCTGGATTTGAGTGAGAAAAGGAAAATGCTGACTTCCGGCGGTCTCGGAACGATGGGATATGGTCTTCCGGCGGCAATCGGCGCCAGGATAGGGAACCCGGACAAGGATGTGGTGGTAATCTCCGGCGATGGCGGGATGCAGATGAATATACAGGAAATGGCGACGGCAGTCGTTTATGAACTGCCAATCATCATCTGCATTTTCAATAATGGATATTTGGGGAATGTCAGACAGTGGCAGGAACTGTTTTTTGACAGGCGCTATGCAAGTACCTGCATGCGTTACCGGAAAAGCTGCATCGCAAATTGCAATCGGCCGACGGAATGCTGCCCGGAATACACGCCCGATTTTGTAAAATTAGCGGAGAGCTATGGTGCAAAGGGAATTCGGGTGACAGAAGAGAAGGACATCCTTACGGCATTGGAGACCGCAAAGAATAACCGCATAGGGCCGACGGTCATCGAGTTCATCATCGACAGGGAAGAAAATGTCATGCCGATTGTTCCGCCCGGGAATGCTTTGGGTGATATGATTTTGGAAATCGGGAATAACTGATGGAAAACTTTATCATGGCAGTCCGCACCAATAAGCGGCCTGCCATATTTTTATATGACGGGAAACTGTGGCGGCCTGAATCATTAAAAGGCGGAGCATTCTCAAAATCGAGTGCCCGGACACTTGATTTTTATGGAAAAACAGCCGATTATATAGTAATATATTAGGGGCCAAGGCGTGTTTGAGTTGAAACAGCAGAAAAGGAAAAAGGCACAGAGCAGATAAAATCTTGATAAATACGAAAAATGGACTGATGGGGGGATTCGCTTGGAGAAACGTGTTACAGGTATTTATTTTGCAGTATTGCTGATTGGAATCCTATATGCTATTTATGCTGCGTTTTCATTTCGGATTGATATAGATACCCGGATAGAGGAAGATACGGTCATTCAGTGGGATGATCATATGGAGATGACGCAGGAAGGGGATGTATATTACTATCGAGGTATCCTGCCGCCGGAAGATACGAGTGAAAAAGTGATCGTATATGATACCGTACATATGTACTTGGAGGTATTCATTGACGGGAACAGAGTATATGAGCTGAATGCGGAAAAAGACAGGGCAGTCAAGACGACGGGCTACTGTTGGAATGCAATCTTTTTGACAGAAGAGGATGCCGGCAGGGAGATTGTATTTCAGGTGACGCCGGTATACCGAGACAGTAAACCGCAGGGAAATTTTTTTTATGGTACCTATCGGGAGATAGAGCATGAAATTCTGACAGAGCGGGTCGTTCGGTTTGTTTTGGCCGTGTGCATTGCGCTGGCGGGCATTGTCCTGTTGTTGTATGACCTTTTTGCGGGAAAGAAAGGCTCGGATGCCGAGACCATTATGCAGTTTGCGATATTCGCTATGATGCTGGGCATCTGGTCTGTCATTGAGACGCAGATACCGGATTGGATTTTTCCGGGCAATATGCTGATCGTGTTTCTGTCCCACCTGATGCTGATGGTCATGCCGATTCCGTTCATGCTGTTCCTGCGCCGTATGTACCATAATGGAGACAGTAAACTGTGGAGCTTCTGCTGTTATCTTGATTGTGCGGTAATTGTTGTGCGGGTCTTTCTGCAGATAATGGGAATCTTTGACCTGCGGGAAACTTTGCTGTTGACGCATATCTGTCTTTTGCTGTTTGTGTCAGTTATTGTAGGAATGACGATTCATGAAATTGCAATGAATGAACTTACCAGGCAGATTAAGCTTAACTGTATATGTGTGCTGGTCGTTTTGGCGAGTACTCTGTTGGAACTGGCGATTTATCGCCTCGGTAATGTGAGTACGCCTCTTAGCAGCATTGGTTTTCTGTTCTATATAGCCGTGATGGGAATCATTACTGTGCGAAGGTCCCGCAGGCTGATGGCACAGGCAAAGGAAAGTGCGCTCTACCGTAAGCTTGCTTTTACGGATGAACTGACAGGGCTTTCGAACCGTACCGCTTTCAGAGAAGATTTGAAGAAACGCATGGTGCATGACAGAACGACCGGAGAAGAGAAAATACTGCCTACCGTTATCTTTATGTTCGACTTGAATGATTTAAAAAAATGTAACGATACTTATGGGCATGATTATGGAGATCAGTATATTAAAATGGCAGCAGACGCCATAAAAAAGCTTTTTGTGCAGGAAGGAAAATGCTATCGCATCGGCGGAGATGAATTTTGCGCCTGGGCACCCTATACTTCCGTGGAGGAAATCAATGAAAAGCTGAGGATGCTGGAACAGGATATACAGGAGCTGAACAGCAGGGGATTTGTTGTGATGGTCAGCATTGCTGCGGGTTATGCAGTCTACAGGGAAGGCGAAGACGGCAGCGGCTTATACAGTACGATGAAGCGTGCGGATGTAATGATGTATGAGAAAAAACAGAAATATAAAAAAGCGATTGACTCCTACGCAACGTAATAGTTTATCATGAGATTACACGGGGAGGAAATGACAATGATGACAGTAAATGAAGTAAGTAAATTGACCGGAGTGAGTATACGCGCTCTGCAATATTACGACAAGATCGGATTACTGAAACCAACAAAGTATACGGAATCCGGTTATCGGCTGTATGACGATACAGCTTTGGAAAGGCTGCAGCAGATTTTACTGTTCCGGGAATTGGAGTTTCCTTTAAAAGAAATCAGGCAAATTTTATCCAGACCGGATTTTGACCGGAATAAGGCATTGGAACAGCAGATAACGCTGCTGACGATGAAAAAAGAACATTTGGAGAATCTGATTGATTTTGCCCGTGGAATAAGGTTGACAGGAGGAAAGACAATGGATTTTTCAGTATTTGATACCGCTCAAATGGATGCGTATGCGAAACAGGCAAAAGAGCAATGGGGAGAAACAGACGCGTATAAAGAGTTCGAACAGAAATCCCAGGGCAGAAGCAGAGACGAAGAACGGTTCAGTGCAGAACGGTTTATGCAGATATTCGCAGACTTTGGAAAAATAAAGGATATGAGACCGGAAGCCGAAGAAGCGCAGAATCTTGTCCGGGATTTACAGGATTATATCACACAGAATTTTTATCGATGTTCCAATGATATTCTTTGCAGCCTCGGCCAGATGTATGCCGGCGGCGGAGAATTTACGGACAATATCGACCGCGCCGGCGGAAAAGGAACAGCGGTGTTCGTGGCGGAAGCAATCCGGATTTATGCCGGCGGGAAGTAAGCCGGGGAGACGAGTTCGCACAAATATTTGATTGTGGTAAATGACAGAAAATCCCATATGGGGACATGGCGGAGGCCGTGTCCCTTATTTGTGTTCCTTTATTTTGCGAAAAAATTTGTATAACGGAAAATTTTTAATCCGAAAATCCCAAAGGTATCTTTTTAAGGCAGCTTTTCCAAGATGCAACTTTGATGCATTCCTGTATTATAATGTTCTTATCCCGATGAAAAGGAAGGTACGGATATCAAGATGAAAACGAAAAAGTTACGACTTTTCTTGCTGTTGCTCATCTGCATAGCGATTTTCACAGCCTGTCAGAAAACCGCTGATACGAATGAAAATATTTCTGAAAATGAGCCGCAGTCCGATGGTAGAACAGAAGATGCAGGAGATTCAACGGCACATTCAGAATTGGAACGGCCAGAATCTGGACTATTGGAATCGGCCCAGCCGGAATCGGAGCCGTCGGAACCGACAGGGCAGGAATCGCCGGAAGAAAAACGCTTGGCAGAGCAAAAAGAAATGTATGCTCTTTCCATAGAAGAACTGGATGATTTGTTGACGGAAAACCGAGAGCAGGCGCAGGTGGAGGACAGTTATCTGGAAACGATAGATACAATTTATCTTTTTTCCCAATCCTATTCCGGCTGTCTGCAGGCGGGTCATAATGAGAACGGAACGAATGTTTTTCAAATCGTCATGACGGATGAAGGTACGGAAGAAAAGCAGAGATATGAGTGCCGCCTGTTGCCGGACGGCAGTTTGTGGTTCACTTACCAGACAGAGAGCGCATGCGGGAAAAATCTGCCCGATTATATTGTAAATGAAGATGTGCTTCGTTATAACAGGGTGGATTATGTTTATGATGACGGGGAGAAGGATTTAGAGGAAGAAAAAGAGCACCGCAGGCAGAATGCGGAACAGTCTATGGCGGAAAAAACGGGCGGAGAAGTACAGGAATTCTGGTGCTGTCCGGACAATCTATACCGGATTGACCGGGGCGAAAACATCTTTGTCGATGTGACGGCGGAGAAAGAGCGTTGTATTGCGGATTTCCTGTGGGAACAGTTAGGGCGCATCGACTGCCAGTTAGCGGTCAGTGAGGATTCCATGGAAGCGGTGGAGAAATACAAGCCGGCAGGTTACAGTTTGCTATGGGGACAAAACAGTTGGGATGACATTGCGGTCTGCGATTTGAATCACGATGGCAGAATGGATTATGTTGCCGTATTATATCCGGATGATTATGAAGAAGTGCGCAGATATGAAGATTTTAGTCCTTATGAAAAATCATCGCAATATTATGCGGCCTGTTTCTGGCTGCTTTTGTCTTCGGAGGACGGCGGTTATGAGCAGATTGAGCTGTCGAACAGTATCGAGTACTGGGAGGATGCACTGGATCTGGTCGAAGTGATCTTTGTTGATGAGGGAATCCTGCAGTTGGAGTATTTTATCGGACGTTCTCCTTTTACCAATGCACAGCTTCGGTTTCAGTACGATGAAGAGCAAAAGGATTTTTATATGCTTTCTTCCTGTTACAGGGACAGCTTTGATGATTCGCTGTTAATCGGAGATGTTGAAAACTATGGCAGAACAAACATGATGTCTTATTTCGCATGGCGGCAGAATTACTGTGAAGGGAACTGGCAGAGCGTAGATGACGCGCTCATGTGGGATGGAACAATGCTCGGCTATTACAGCGACAGTTTTCAATACCGGTGTGAAAATCTGATGGAAGAACATCTGATCAACAGCCGGCTCTGGGAAAAGGAGTATGAACTGCTTCGGACTTTGAAACGGCATTATCCCGACAGGGAGCTGGATGTTCACATGGTCACAGATCCCACTTTCTACAATCATAGACTGGTCAGCGGACAGGTAGAACTATATGGTTATGAAGGGTATGAGAGAACCATAATGCCGATCATGGTAGATAAGCAGAGCGGGGAATATGTGACGGTGACGGGGCTGATAGAGAAGGAAGATTTCAGGCGGATTTTTGACGACTGGTCAGACGACGAACTCCTTTATCATAACATAACAGCGGAGGAAAAAGCGCGGTGTGAGGACACAATCGAGTGGGGCTGGGATACGGCGGATACGACGGATAGTTATTTTGGAAAAAAGGAAGAAATTTTATTTCTGCAGATCGTACAGGAAGGCGTCCGGATAGGCATATGGTCGAAAACGGACGAGCAGATGGAATATTATATCATTGAGAAGGAATATTTCTGGGGAACGGATATATGGGAGTATCTTATGCCAAATGCGCAAAGGCAGATTCATTACTGAATCTGCCTTAAAATATTCGGGTCTTTGATTTTGCTATCTTCCGCAAATAAAAGGATTTTCGACATAATTTCCGCCGTCTTTGGGTCGTCGTCCACGAAAGGCAGGAAAATGCGCCCTCTGTGCTGTGAGTGGACCGGAACGACGAAGAGCATGGCATTTCCCATCTGGTGTACGACGCCGCTTCCGAGATGTATCGTATATTGGCCGAGCTTTCCGTCGATGACCGCGTGATTTCCCTCGAGGCGGACATTTTTCGTCTTGAACAGGGAAAGATTGCATTCGACGATGGCTTTGCGCATCTCGATGGTCGAATGGCTCGTTTCCGGGTCTACGCCGCCCGCGTGGGCAACGCTGACTGCTAAATCCACATCCCGCATGACCTCGCTGTAGATAATGTCCGGAATGTCTTTGATCGGAAGCTGTTTTCCCGTTTTCCGGTCTGCAAAGACGACATATTCCAGCGTCGGGGCTTCCGCGTCGCTGGGGGAGAACCAGTCCGCCATAGCGTAAATGCGGGCAACGATATTTTCCTTATAATAAATTTTCTGAAGGCCGTCGTCATAATCCGCTACCCAGCGCCGGCTTCTTAAAGTGCCGACTGTTTTCTGCGGCTGAATCTGGTTGCCGGAGAACAGCATGGACTTGTCTTTTTCCAACTCTTCTTCCAGCTTCACATAAAGCTCCCGGAAAATCTGTTTAAAGGGCTGTTTTAACTGCTTTTCGAACAAAAGTTTCTGGTATTCATGCCAGTGGCCATCCTGATATAAATCGAACGGGTGGGCAATGAAAATCTTCTCATCCGGTTTCACCGGCAGGAGCGTGCCGGCGGCATTCAGAAGGCCATCGTTCGTAAGGAAGCCGAGTTTTGCATCCTGCTCTCCGGTGGTTTTTACAACAAGGGGCTCTGTGATCGGCCTCGCTACCGGGTTCTTAAACAGTTCCAGAAATTCCCATACTTCAAAGGAAGTCCTGTCTTCCATTGCCTGTTCCATCATCTGTTTTGTACGGCTGTACTGTTCCTTCAGTTTTTTGGTGACTTCCTGGAATTTCAGCACGGTTTCATGCTTTTTATACTTGGCGGGAACGGATTTAAGAGCCTTGCCGCCTTTTCGGCATATTAACGTGCTCTTTCCGTTCTCGTCCACGGATATCATGAGTTCTATCTCATCCACCGGCTGCCAGTCGAAATATTCTGCGGACTGTTCCGTCAGTTTTCCTTCCATCCGGAGTGTCAGGCGCGTCACGTCCGTAAAACCGGCATTGACGCTTAAATTGCGGAGCGCAATCTCCACTGCCCGCCCTTCGCTGGCCCGACGCTGTGCGCCGAACTGCCGGCTTTCCTTTTTGTATTTCTGGATGAACTGGTAACGGTCCAGAAGTTCCTCTTCCCGCGCATCTTTGGTATCGGGGAGGGGCAGGAGCGCAATGCTCATCAGAAGGTCTTTGTTGCGTTTGGCGTCGATTTCTGTTTTCAGCGCATCTTTTTCCACGTTGCCGAGGGCGGCGTCCGCATATTTCCGAGCCCTTGCATGAGCGGTGCCGGTAGAGGAATATTTGGCGGCATCGTACAGAAGCTTGAAATTTTTCTCGCCGAGTTTTTCATAAGCTTCGAAGAACCAGTGAATGTCAAAGGCTCCGTCCCGCAGTTCTTCCGGCGAAAGCGGCGTATATTTTGCGATTGTGGAAGTCACCTGCTCGTCAAAGCGTTCGCTCGTATGTGCCATGAAATAGTAGCAGGTGCTGGCAAAACCGGGCAGCCCAAGATATTCCTCGATCATGGGAATCCACTGCTGCGCATACATGGCGAGTTCGACAAGGCGTTTCTTCGTGATGTCGGTACCCTTTAACGCTTTTTTCAAATCTTCCGCCGTTTCATCCGGGGCCGGTCTGGAAACTTTTAACAGATGGCTCAGCACCAGCTTTCTGTCCGTATTGGAAGTGTAATAGCTGTATCCGCGCTGTAAAGGGTCTTTTCCGAGGGCAGTCAGAATCTGTATCATGTAGTCGATGCCGTAAATGACCTGAATGCTCTTGATGTCCTGGGAAAAAGGCGTGGGCTGTTCTCCGCGCTTTAGTTCCACTTTCAGAACGACTGGCAGGACTTCTTTGTACAGTTCGTGTGCAAATGTCATCTCCGGCATTTCCGGGCCGATCGTATCGAAACGGTATTTCCCGTCTACGGGCTTTATGACGCTTGGGCCGAAGAAGGCGTTCAGGCCCTGAACCCGTGCATTCCGCGAAGTGACGGTGCCCTTTTGCTCTACGGCGCTTACGGGTTCTAAAATCATTCCGATATTCAGGAAAGAGAATACCGCTTTGTAAAAAAGAGTTTTATCCCAGATTCCCCGCACATAGCATTGTACATAATCCGAAAGGCATAGATAATTTTCGCCGCTGCGGTCATAAACATAACGAAACTGGGATTGTTTTTCCCTTGATTTCTGTTCAAGATAATACTGCTGCAATTGGAAACGCAGTGTAAAAGAAGTTTCCCAGTCTTCTTTTCCGGCAGTGGAAAGCCACTGGCACATCTGCGCGAAAATCGGCAGCGCAGTTGCACGTTTCGTATAGGTATCGAGTGTTCCGTTCCAACGTTTTTCCTGAATCGTAAATAAATCATTGGAAGCGTCCAGAACCGAAAGCAGCCTGGCGATGCCGCAGAGTCCGAAGCGCACCGTGAGGGAGCGAGGGACATACTGCTGGAACAGGGTGGAGAGAATCGTCCGCACCTGCGCGTCGTATGTCAGAGCAATGACCAGATTGGAAAAGGGCGCTTTTTTCAGGATACCGTGCCCGAATACTTTCTGGTAGAGTTTCACATTCTGCTCATAAAAGTTCCGTTGCTCAAGGCACAGGCGGTAGAGTTCCACTTCCATCATCAATTCCGGTGTTTTGATCTCTTTTTCATAAAAAGCTTCCCATAACTCCCGGAACGGATAACCGTCGAGCGGCGTCGCTTCCGGGTCGTTATAGGTCCATCTGCTCCGCCGAAAGCCGTTTCCGAGCAGAATTTCTTCGTTCATGGTCGTGGTGTACGAACGTTCATGGTTTTCGTGAACCAGTTTATCCAATTGTTGGAAAACGCGGATGCACGCCGCTTCCCCGTGAACGAAAAGTTTTGTGGCTTCATTTTCATCCACATTCGCTGGCGGCAGAATCCAGTCTTTGTTCACATCATATAATCCGTAACCGGGCGTATTTAAGATATCCTGTGCTTCGCTTTCAGAGCCAAGGAGTTCTTTTAGCAGAACCTGCTCTTTTCCGGTGGGTTCCGGGAAAGCCTGCAGACTGGGAACAATCTGAGCAAAGGTCTTTTCATCTTCCTTTTTCAGCTGCATTGCGAGGTCGAGGGCGCCCATATGGCATTCTTCGGATTTAGTCGAGAGCAGCCGCGTGATGCAGGCGGTCAGGTTCTTATTGTCCTGCTTGCGCAGCAGAGCAAGAGTTTGGGCACGGCCTTTCTTATATTTCAGGTTCTTCTCGATTTCCAGGTAATCTTCCGCGGAAAGCGTCATATCTTCCACGAGCAGGTGCGCGGCCTGATTCGTGTATTCTTCCGAGTTGTGCAGAAGTTCAAAAAGGACTTTCTTCCGCGTTTCCGATGTCGGGCGATAGAGCAGGACTCTTGCGACCGCCGCTCTCGATGCGCCGTAATAATAGGAACGTTCGCCTTGTCCGATCAGAGGAATCATTTCTGCGGCCTCGTCCAAAAGCGCATCTTTTTGCAGCATCCATGCAATCAGACACAGGCGTACGGCGATGGCCGACTGACTCATTTCGACCTGATGCCACGGGAAAATACAGGGAGAGAGCAGCAACCCTTTTTTGGGAATCCGGGGCATGAGTTCCTTCAAGATTCCGTAAAATTTTTCCGCTTCGGCTTCATTTTCGAACATTTCTGCCGCCGCCATCGGCTTCGGTTTTCTTACCTTGTCGTTCCGGACATTGTAGCTGCTCTGGTTTTCGTCTTTGGCAAGCTGATAGAAGCAGGAGCCCGCCGTGGTCATAAAGCCCGGCATGAAGCAGGCGATAAGTTCCAGATCCTCCGGGTAGGTGAGAAGGACTTCTTTGGAAGCCCGCATTCGCAGGTTCATATCCTGTAAAGAAAGACAGAAATAGGAAGCCGTCATTTTCTGCTGTTTTGTGCCGTTTTTGACCAGTGCGAGAACGGTTTCTACGGCATCGCCTGCATCATAAAAACCCTTTGCCCAGAGAGCGCAGCTGATTGCGACCGCATCGTCCGTAGCGAGCTGTTCCTTCAAAAAGTCCTCATCCCGAAGGCACTGTCCCATCAGGCGCAGGAGTTTGTCGCTGATTCTGTCCACACTTTTTTCGTTAAAAATCCCAATCCATGTACTGACCGCCCGCTTGACGGAAGAATAGCGGATGAGGTCGTTTTCTTCGATGACGGAAAAAAGATGAAGGAACGCTTCCGGCCGTCCCGCATCCATCGTCTCACAGACTGACTGCCTTGCGCCTTCCTGAAGCCGAGCCGCAAGAAGGAATCTGCCAAGATCTTCATAAAGGGATTTATCCCGTGACATTACGATGCCGAGAATCAGTTCGCGGCTCATCATCGCCGTGTTGTTCTCGCCGAAGAGGATATCTTTTATCGCATTTACCGTTTTCTCTGCGCCCCGGTCGATTTGGGCAGCCAGTATCCCGGCATAGTCAAAATGCTCGTTCCGGGCATGGTCGTAAAGTTCCGGTGTGACATTTCCTGTCAGGACATCCGCCAAATCTCCGCCGTAAAGGTCCAGTCTCGCATAAGCCCGCAGCAGCCTGATGCTCTGCTCCACAAAGGGCGCGTAGCTGTCGGAGCGAAGGCTCCTGCGGAACCATCCGGCCGTCATCTGATAGCGGTTCATCTCGTCCAAAGCATAGTAAAATTCTCCTTGCAGTTCCCTTGCCACGCAGACATCCACAAGGTTTTGAAACAGATTTTTATATAGTTCGCTCAAGGTCTTATAGGTTCCGTTCTGTAAAAGCTGCCGCATCGTTTTGCAGGTATCCTGCGGCATCGAGTAATAATACAGGTCCGGCAGCATTGTTTTTTCCCGTTCGGAAAGGTGCTTTCCTCTTTCTTTCATATCAGCGACCCAGGTTTCGCTGAGTTTTCTTCTTGTTTGATAAGTAAATTCCGCCATTGGTTTTTATTGTCTCCTTTCATATACTTAGCCAGAAATTGCGAAACGCATTATTTCGAGATAGCAGTTGTACAGAATAGACAAATCGCAAGCAGGGTGCTATGGCGCCGCGAAAGCGTGCCCTGCGGGGATTGTCTGTTTTGTACAACGGGAGCCTTCGAAATATAGTTTTGTAATTACCTAAAACTTACCATCCTGCGAGCATTGTCAGTCTGATCAGGGTAAATACCAGGTCATCTCTCCACGAAATCGCATCGGAAAGAGATGTCAGTTCATCGTCTCCGGCAAATACACGGTAAATGCCGTCCTCAAAGCACTGGATGGTGTTTTCGACGGCTGGTTCTTCCTCGGCGTCCGCGCCGCCGCGCAGTCCCGAGGCGATTTTCCCGCGCGCGGCCTGTGCCGCGATTTCATCTTTGGTTAAATAGGACAAGATCTGTCCTTCGTCTTTGCGCGCATTGTACTGTTTTACGCCGAGCTTCGTCAAAGCGGTGAGAAGTTCACGGAGGGTTCTGGGCTTTTCTTCCAGGACAAAAGGGACGGGCTGTAAATCCACGCTTTTCTGCTTTCCGAGTTTTTTCATTCTGACATAGACTGTAAATGACATGGGGGCGCTCCTTTATATTATACTTTTGTAAATATTATACTATCTTTTTAGAGATATTTTTAGAGATATTGGAAAATTTGTTTCACTTCATGTCCTAATCTGCTATAATAAAACCTATACAATCAGGGAAAGGCGCTAAAGATGGAAAGTACAAATATACATGAAGTCATTATCAATAAAGACAATCAGCAGACGATATCTGCGGATGCGGCTTTTTACTCTTTCATAGGTGACAGGCTGTATTTTCCTTTTGTAAAATTTGTGGCAGAAGAGGATCAAAACCTGTTCTATCAGAAATTTCAGGAATGTACCGGAGAACGTTTTGTGCTGCGCCTGAGCGATGAGGAAGGAAAGCAGGGTTATTATTTTGTCAGAATAAAAGAAGGACCGTCTGAAAACAGTGTGGCGGTTTTACTGCTCTATGCAGAATCGCTCGTAGAAACGCAGAATCGGCTGCAGAAAGCGTTATCCATCAAAAATGCGCTCCTTGAAATGTACAACGATATGTATTTTGAATACGAGCCGGAAAACGGTATGATTCGAATCTATACAGTGGACAGAAATGAGCAGAATGCGGAGAGTATTCCTCTGGAAGAGTTTGAGCGCCGGCTCATGCTCCACACCGATGAAAAGCAGAAAAAGGATGTCCGTGAACTGATCACAAATATAAAGATAGGGACGCGGCGGTTTGAAATGCGCTCGGACAGGAATCTGCTGAATGGGGATGAAGAAGACTGCCTGACAATAATCAGTTTAACATCGCTTTATGAAAAAGGTGTTTTTTCGCTCGCCGTAGGCTGTATTCATACCGGAAGAGAATTTGGGCAGGGTGTCAAAAGAAAGAACGAGGTGGATTCCCTGACCGGACTGATCACCAAAGCGGATATCACGCAGATTGCGATTGACCTGATCAATGTGCAGAAAGTCAAAGGGATCACATTGGCAATTGTCGATATTGACTATTTTAAAAAGGTGAATGATACTTATGGCCATATGTGCGGCGATAAAGTGCTTTTAAAGGTTGCCGGCATTATGGAAAAAGAAGTCGGGGAGAGAGGAATCGTCGGACGTATCGGCGGTGATGAGTTTCTCATTATTTTTTACCAGGCGTATGATATGGAGAATATGCGCGAACGGCTGAAATGTATCAAAAATACCGTAAAAGCCACATTCCCGAAGAATGTAGAGGGACAGCCGGCCATCACGCTTTCCATGGGATGCGCGGGGTATCCAAAGGATGCGGGGAATTATGAGGATCTGTTCTTTCTTGCGGATTTTGCACTGTATCGTGCAAAGGAGAAGGGACGCGACAGATACATCATTTTCAACAAAGAAAAGCATGGGGATCCCGAGGCAATCAAAGATATGAAGAAGACGGACCGGATTGACAGCAGGGGAAATATGTCGATGGGCGATATCCTCTGTGTGATGATGGACAAAGTGTATGGCGGGGAAGCATATCCGTTAGAGAAGCTTTTGGATGATTTTGTCATAAACTTTGGAATCCAGCGGGTCATGATTCATGTGGGAGCGCCTTATCATATCAGGCATATAGCCGGGGAGCGGAGGCCGTCGGCCGAGCGGATTTCGGAGACGGAAAATTATATGAATATGGATGGTTATCAGCAGCAGTTCGATGCGTCCGGTATGCTTCTCATGAACAATATAAAATTTTTGGAGGATGAGCTGCCGGATTCCTATAGGCTGTTGGGGAAACTGGGCATCCGTTCGCTGATTCAGATGAAGTTTGCGGATAAGAACGGAAATCCTGCGATTCTGAGCCTGGAGTCCGTAAAAGGAACAACGTGGAACAGTACGAACCTTCATTACTATCGTTTGTTTGCAAGAATACTTTCTGAGTATGAGCTTATGTAAGGAAGGAACAGGTTTTACAATTTGAATTTAGCATGGAACAGCATGATTTCAAAAAGGCCGGCGGGAATGTTATTGTCGCAAGGCCTTTTGTTATTTGGGGCAGCCTGTTGCTAAAAGGATATTGATAGAGAGAGGAGCGTTTTTTATGTCTGGGAGAAAGAAAAACAACTATTTTATAGAGGGTCTGCAAGGCGCCGGAAAGACCACTTTTGTGCAGAAACTTTCCGATAAATTGAAAGATTATCAGGTCTTTCGTGAAGGAGATTTTTCTCCCGTCGAACTGGCGTGGTGCGCTTATGTTACAGAGGAACAGTACAACAATATATTGAAGGATTATCCGTCCATCGGGGAGGAAATCAAAGCCAAAACAGTTATCGAAGGCGGACACAGGATTATCTGCTATACGCAGATTTTGACGGATATCCCGGATTTTCATAAGAATCTGGAAAAGTTTGAAATCTATAACGGGAATCTGGACAGAGAGCCCTTCGAAAATATGATTTTTGAACGCTTCGGAAGGTGGAGCGGCGAAGGCCAGATTTTCGAGTGCTCTATTTTTCAGAATATCATCGAAAATCAGATGCTGTACCTTTTGATGTCAGATGAAGAAATTCTGGATTTTTATAGACGATTGAAGAAGGTTCTGGCGGATAAGCCGTATCGTATCGTTTATCTGGATGTGGAGGATATTCCGGCCGCAATTGATATCATCAGAAAAGAACGCTCCGATGATGCAGGAAATGAATTATGGTTTCCGTTGATGGTCTGGTATCTGGAGGAGTCGCCTTATGGGAAGGCACATGGGCTGACGAGGCTTGATGGGCTGCTCGGACATTTGGAGAAGCGGAAGGAGCTGGAACAACGGATTATGGAGGAGGTATTTCCAGAGAATGCGGTTGTTGTGAGGGCGAAAGGGTATGAGATGGGGGAAATATTGAAAAAGTTATAGTTAGGGATATCGTGAATTTTATTGAAATCAGGTTCTGGCTTGAAGTAATAAAGTCCGTATTATAGGACAAGAAATATGATACACTAAGAAAAACGCAAACACATTTTTTGGCAGATTGCAAGTAAACTTCGGAACGATATTATGGTCAAAGGAGGATAACATATGAAAGTACATTTTAAGATAAGTGATGAAAAGTTTTTTAATAATGGAAAAGTCATATTGAAGTCTTTGCCGCAGATTGAAGAGAAATTTAGGGAAGCATTATCGAAAAACGGAGAGATTTCTGTGACTCAAAGGCAAACAAAAAACAAGACTGCATATGAAGGAATAAATGCGGCGAGCCTTAACAAAGCGTTAAGAAAGTGTCTTGATATAGAATCGATTAAAGGTGAGACACATGTGGAACACGGCGTTTTTTATCATACGACGAAAGAGGGATTTGATTTTTCGATTTATGATGAGAACTATAATATGGCTCGATTATATAATTATTATCAGGGAGCTGTGGGTGTCCTTGATGGTAATAAAAAGATAGTTGATTTGTATAAGAAGATGGGGTATGAAAAAAACGAGTGGAAAAAGAAAATTGAAGCAATTCAATCAAAAGTTGCATACAATTCTGATTTTATTATAGATAAAGAGATTTTAACGATTGTCGGAGAATTGCAGTTTGGTAATTGGGCATTGATATATAGAGATTTATTTAGATTGCTGGATGCAGACAGCAATCCTGGTATAGATTTTTATATCTATATTACTGCTGATGAAAAATTGAGTAAGTTATTGAGCGCAAATACTGTATCGTTCAAACAGGCTCAGGATGTGATAGGCGAATACCTTTCTATTATTAAAACGCCGATATGGCTGATTAGTTTAGGGGTTGAAGAAATATGACGATTGACGAGGAAAGAAAAAAAGAACCCCGTTTTCACGGAGAGACATCTGAAAAGAGCCATAAGAATATGAGTCGTATCCGAGGAAAAGATACAAGTATAGAAGTGGCATTGCGCAAAGCTCTATGGGCAAAAGGATATCGATTTCGAAAAAATTATAAGGAACTCCCAGGCTCACCTGATATTGCTATCACAAAATATAAAATTGCCATTTTTTGTGACAGCGAATTTTTTCATGGAAAAGATTGGGATGCTCTTAGAACGAAATTAGAAAAGGGAAAGAATTCCGGATACTGGGTTAAGAAGATTCAGCGGAATATGGAAAGAGATCAGGAGAAGGACAAGATGCTTCGCTTTGGGGAATGGACGGTAATCCATTTCTGGGGCAAAGATATCTTAAAAGATACGGAAGAATGTATTAAGGTCATAGAAGAAGTGATATTTGATCAGAAGATGCTGGAGGTGACGGATAATGGCGAATGTGGATTATATAGTTGAATATGACAGGTCAGATCCTATATCGATTGAAACATATTCGCAGAAGATGGTGGGTAAGACATTTCGAGAGATAAGGGAAGCCGACGAAGCACGAAGGCCTATGATATCGCGTGGGAATGATGCAGATTACGGTCAATCGGATGTTTCGGAAACAAAACGGAATAAGGGAAATCTGGGGCAGATAATTGAAGAGAGGTTCTTCCACTACGCATGTAATAGCGATTCGCGGGCTGATTTTTATGAGGCTGGTGTAGAATTAAAAGTTACACCATATCGTATAAATAAAAATGGAACATTATCAGCAAAGGAAAGACTGATATTGACTATGATAGATTATTTTCAAGTAGTAAATGAGAGCTTTGAGGAAAGCCATTTCTGGAACAAGTCAAGGCTTATATTGCTAGTATATTATTTGTACCTGAAAGAGATAAAATATAATCTGGATTATAAGATAGGATATTCCCAATTGTTTACTCCGCCAGAGCAGGATGTAAAGATAATACGTCATGATTATTACACTATCGTATCCAAGATTAAGGCGGGAAAAGCACACGAACTGTCAGAAGGAGATACATTGTATTTAGGCGCAGCTCCGAAGGCGGCTACATCAAAAGACCGTAGGAAACAACCCTTTAACGATGAACTGGCAAAACCGAGAGCTTTTGCATTTAAAAGTTCCTATATGACTTATGTTTTGAATACTTATATTGTTCCGGGGAAAGCGACCTATGAATTGATAGTACAGGATGAGGCTGTTGATTCATTTGAAGATTATGTAGTAGAGAAGATAAATCGTTATCGCGGATATGCAGTCAATGACCTTTGTATCGAATTTGATGTTGAAAGGGCGAAAAAACCAAAGAACCTGGAAGCAATATTGGCATATAGGATTCTTGGGATAAAAGGTAATCATGCCGAAGAATTTGAAAAGGCAAACGTCGTAGTGAAAACGATAAGAATAGGAAGAAATAATAAGATTAAAGAGAGTATGTCATTTCCGGCATTTCGTTTTAAGGAACTGATTCAGGAAGAGTGGAAGGATTCAACGTTTGGAAACTATCTCCGAGAGACAAGGTTCTTTTTTGTGGTTTATAAATTTGACAAAGATAATGTATTGCGGCTATGCGGATGCCAATTCTGGAATATTCCATATGAAAATCTTGAAAATGATGTGAGAATTGTTTGGGAGAGAACAAAGAAGGTCATTCAGGATGGACTTCAAGTGACCATGATTAATGGCGTGAGGAAAAATAATCTTCCAAAAGCATCGGAGAATCCAGTTTGTCATGTAAGGCCACATGCCCAGAATGCCAAGGACACATACGAGTTACCGGATGGCAGGCATTATCCAAAACAGTGCTTCTGGTTAAACAATAACTATATTTATGATCAGTTAGTTGATGAGATAAAGGTTGATCAAACCAGATGATTATGATATGATTAGTATAGATATTGTTATAAAAAGGGAGATTTAAATGAAAAAAACAGTTTGTGAATTATTCGCAGGTGTAGGGGGATTCCGATGTGGACTTAACTCAATTAAGTCCATAGAAGATACCAGAAAATCGGAAAAATGGGAAACCGTATGGTTTAATCAGTGGGAACCTGCAGATAAGAAGGTACAATGGGCATACGGCTGTTATGTGAATCGATTTGGAACCTGCATGGATATTGAGGGAAAAGATACGACAAACAAGGACATTAATGCTGTGGATAAGGAAAAGGTTCCTGATCATAATCTGCTCGTTGGCGGATTTCCATGTCAGGACTATTCAGTGGCATCTTCTCTCGCCACGTCAAAAGGTTTGGAAGGTAAGAAGGGGATTCTCTGGTGGGATATCAGAGATATGCTTGAGGTGAAGAAGGCGCCATTTGTGTTGTTGGAAAACGTTGATAGGCTGATAAAGAGTCCGGCTAGCCAGAGAGGGAGAGATTTTGCAGTCATTTTGGAATGTTTCAGAGATTTGGGTTATACTGTTGAATGGCGTGTGATAAATGCCGCAGAGTATGGATATCAGCAACGCCGCAGAAGAACGTTTATATTTGCATACAAAGATGATACGGCATATTCACAACGTATTGCAGAGAAGGTAAAATACAACAGCTCATATGATGAGGAATTGCGTAGAAAGAGTATGGGAAAATGGATTTTTTTGGAAGGATTTTTTGCGAAGAGTTTTCCGGTAAGTCTGTGTGATGATAAAAAAATCTGTATAAAAGAATTACCGGAACAAGTGGGAGAATTATCAAATTCATTTACTTTCACTTTTGAAAACTCCGGAATCATGAAAGACGGAATGATTTATACATTAAAGACAGTTCCGGCATATGATGGCAGGCAAATAACGCTCGGTGATATTATGGAGGACGGTGATGTAGATAGAAGTTTTTTTATTCCGAAGGAGAGATTATATTATATGTCTCCGATGATAAATCACAGTGATGAGACACATGAGAAATTATCGGATGAAGCACATAAGACCTGGCAGTATGTGAAAGGGGCTAAGAAGATTTTAAGAAAAGCAAAGAATGGACATGAATATATATTTTCCGAAGGGCCAATCGCTATGATTGATGAATATGACAAGCCTGCGAGGACTATGCTCACAAATGAGGGATCATTTAGCCGCACCACACATATTGTTAGAGATAAAAAGACCGGAGAGATAAGATTACTTACGCCAATAGAGGTGGAACGTATTCAAGGATTTCCGTCCGATTGGACGAAGGAGTGTCTTGTAGATGGAGAAATCATCGAGATGCCGGTACATAAGCGGCGTTTTATGATGGGAAATGCACTTGTAGTAAATCTGGTGAATCAGATGGAAGAACATTTGTCAGAAATCTTTGAGGCGGAAGAATAGTGGGTATTACAGGAGGGAATCTCCAAAATACAGATAAAATATGTTTTTTAGTGAGAGATGAGATGGCGGTAACATAATGCGATGAAAGGATGGAAACTGGTTTAAGATTGATGCAGAGTGAAATTTCTATTGAGGAAAATAAAGTATGAAAACAATAAGAGTCGTAGCAGCAATTATCTGTGATGATATGAACGCACCTTCCAGAATCTTTGCGACAGCCAGAGGATACGGAGAATTCAAGGGTCAGTGGGAATTCCCTGGCGGTAAGATTGAGGAAGGGGAAGCGCCGGAAGATGCGCTTCATAGAGAAATCAGAGAAGAACTGGATACCGAAATCGAAGTTGGTGATTTAATATGCACGATTGAATACGATTATCCGTCGTTCCATCTTTCAATGGACTGCTTCTTCGCAAAAGTACGGGAAGGTGGACTGGTGCTCAAAGAAGCGGAGGCGGCGAGATGGCTTACCAAAAGCGAGTTGTATGAGGTGCAATGGCTTCCTGCAGACCTTTCGCTGATTGCGATGATAGAGAAGAAGATGACGGCAGTCAATTCTGTGGAAAAGAGTAAAGGCAGTAATCTGAAATATAATGAAATGTTGGAATAAACTGGGAAAACGTAGCTGATTGGGAGGAAAAGAAGTTGTCTTATGAAGCATATGAGTTGTTGACCAGGCTGAATCCTTATTCTATAAAAGATTTGTTGAAAGCGCATAAGATAATGATGACTGATCTTGTAAGGGAGGCAGGTACTTTTCGCAGTAAAGGTGTTGGCGTATATGCGGGAACAGAATTGATTCATGCCGGTTCACCGTCGCAGTATGTACCGGAACTGATGCAGGAACTGTTTGCATGGTTGAAAGAGTCGAAATTACATCCGTTGGTCAAATCCTGCATTTTTCATTATGAATTTGAGTTCATCCATCCTTTTGCTGATGGGAATGGACGAATGGGAAGGTTATGGCACACATTGATTCTTGCTAAATGGAAAGAGTTCTTTTTATGGATGCCGATAGAAACGATTATCTATGAAAGGCAAAAAGAATATTATCAGGCATTAAATGCGGCAAATACAAATGGAGAATCAACAGTATTTGTAAAATTTATGCTTGAGATTATCAGGGAACTGCTTTTTGAATTAGCAGAAAATGAAACTGACCCGTCCCCACCAGCATAGACACCTAAAACGAAAGGATTCTATCCGGTTC
>CAMWXB010000060.1 GCA_947178125.1 uncultured Lachnospiraceae bacterium
AGAGAATTGAAACGAACATCAATGAACGCTCTGGCAGCCTTCGAAAATGCAATAGGCGTTAAAGGATATGAAAAATTGCTCCAATTTCAGGGAACTATCCCTATATTAGCAAGGTTAATCCAAAGTTCCTCAATGGAAATGCAAAACGAACTGGCCCTGATGCTGCAATCCAATCCTCAACTGGTACAAACCCTGCTGGAGAAAACGATAAAAAAAGGAAGTTCCATTGGTGCATTAGACATATCCCTAAGAATCCTTGGCAGAGAAAACGCCCCCTGCTTACAGATTTTAGAGAATTTAATCGGCGTAGACGGATATTTTGAGATGTTTTCAAAGTGTAACGCAAATACGATTACCATAATGAGAATCATGGCCTGTTCTTCCCTCTCGGACTCCTTAGTAGATAAAATCTGCGACAATACAGATATTTGGCAGGAATCCCGGAATTATATTTCTGAAGATTCCTGCACAATACTGAAGGACTTCAACAACGATTTATTCTATGCCAAAAAGATGAACCGAGAAAATTTTTTTGATTTTATAAGAGTTTCCATTTCAGCAGAAGAATGGATGGACTGGATGAGACGCGGAGCAACATTGGAAGAGGCCGTTTTGATCATGAGAAATCTATCGTTCAGTACAGCGAGGCAGATTTCAAACATATGGCTGCAAAATTACGCCGAAGTTATTGACGATTTCCTTTTGGTTAGACAGCAGCGCACCGAAAAACAAAATATCAATCCTCAAGTAATAAATCGAGCGATTTGGAGCATCCGGAATTATAATCCACAGCTCTCTGCTTTGCTGGATAAAGATTATCGTCAGCTATGCCCAGAACATGACAGCAAATCATGATCATAACGATTATATCTGATCCGAAAATGATAATTGGGTTATAAGCTTGCATTTCGCCTTTGCCTGTGATATAGTAGCAAAGGCTGAAATGCGCATATTCAGACTATTTACACCGGTGAGTTCGAGACCTTCCTCACCTAAAACAAAACTAAAGGAGACAAACGAATATGAAAAAACAATCTTATGACCAGGCGGTTCCCGTCCGAATCGCTCACCCCCTTTTTTCCGTGACCACAATGGCACAGGCAGCGATGATCGCCGCCCTCTATGTTGTATTGACTTTTATCGCCAATGCTTTTGGGCTCGCTAATCATGCGGTACAGGTACGCATTTCCGAAGCGCTTACCATTCTGCCCTATTTTACACCGGCAGCCATACCTGGCCTTTTTATCGGCTGTCTGATCAGCAATATCCTGACCGGCTGTATCCTGCCTGATATCATTTTCGGCAGTCTTGCTACTTTAATCGGCGCGCTCGGCACATATGCGCTCAGGAAATGGAAATGGTGCGCTCCGCTCACTCCGATTCTGGCGAATATTTTAGTTGTTCCCCTCGTCCTGATTTACGGATACGGTTTTCTGATCGAGGGTGTTTCCCTTCTTTCCTGCTATTTTTACTATGTCCTTACCGTCGGAGCCGGAGAGATCATTTCCTGCGGTATACTGGGTATGTTCTTATTATTTACACTGGAGAAATATGCGGGCAGAATTTTCCCAAGAACAATCTAAAAAGCAAAGGCGATACAGCGAACTTCTTATCGCATAAAACGCATAAAAATGAAGTGTGGATTTTGTCCACACTTCATTATATAGTTTACCACATTTGAAAAATATAGTCTACTAATTTTTTTACTTTTCTATAAAATATAAATTACAGTCCGAAAGGCGCCTGACCAGAGCATGATTTTCTTTGTCGGCACGCTTGCGCCTTTCGAACTGTATACAATCATGAATGCCAGGCAGAAAAACCGAAGAAAGGAATACGCACATGAAACAGGAAAAGTGGAAAAAAACGATTGGACTATCCAGACAGGACGAAGAATCTTATCTTGCAAAGACCCTCTCCATTGTTCAGGACAATGTGGCAAATTACGGGCAGGAAGTTTCGCGGATGCAGGCCGATATCGACGAAATGCTGGCGCACTATCACGATAACGATACCGAAGTCCTCACAATTCTGAATAATACGGTCACACTGCACGAGCACATGAAGCGTGCTCTTTCGCGCAACGAAAAAGCGATGAGCAAGCCATATTTCGGCCGAATCATTTTTCAGGATGAAAATCTGCATAAAAAGGAGTCCATCTATATTGGCAAAGGCGGCATCTCAAAGGATACAACACACTGGATGGTGGTCGATTGGCGGGCTCCTGTTGCCAATGTCTACTATGAAAACGGGCTGGGGAAATGCAGTTATTCCGCACCGGATGACGTGCAGATTCCAATTGAACTGGAACTGAAACGGACTTATGAAATCGAAGACGGCAGACTGCTCGATTTCTTTGATACGGAAGTCGTCGCCAACGATGACCTGCTGACAAAATATCTGGCAAAGAACAAACAGGCCGTGTTAAGCGAGATCATTGCAACCATCCAAAAAGAACAGAACGATATCATCCGAAAATCACCCTATCACAATATGATCGTACAGGGCGTTGCGGGCTCCGGAAAAACGACCGTCGCCATGCACCGGATTTCCTTTATTCTCTATAATTATGCGGAGCGTTTTAAACCGGACGATTTCTACATCGTCGGAAGCAACCGTATTTTGCTGAATTATATAACAGGCGTTCTCCCCGATCTGGATGTGTACGGCATCCGGCAGATGACGATGGAGCAGCTTTTTGTGCGCCTCTTATACGAGGACTGGGACGAGAAAAAGTACCAGATTGTAAGCACCGGACAGACTGCCAGGAACAGCATCAAGGGAACGAGGCACTGGTTCCGCGATTTGGAAGCGTACTGTCTTGAACTGGAATGGATGACCATTCCGCGGGAATCCGTTTTCCTGAATCCACGCCAATTTGTCGAGGGCATTCAGAATGGAAAAACAGGTGTTTTTGATACAACGATCGGAAAAAAGATCAATCCTGCAGATTTAAAGGAACTGATTCCCCGGGAAACGATAGAACGCTATATACAGCAGAATCCGGCCGTTTCCATTCAGAGCAAGATCAATATGCTGAACGAACGTCTCATGACAAAGATCAAAGATGAATTTCTGGGAAAAGGCGTATCCTATACGGAAAATGAACGAAAGGCCATTCGAAAGGCATACCGGGGAAGATACGGCGGAAAAGTCTGGAAACGCTCTATCTACGATCTGTATCAGGATTTCCTTCGAAAGCAGACTGCAAAGGGATATGATGTTTCCATCCCGGAAACGGAATTTGACGTTTATGACCTGGCGGCCCTCGCTTATTTATATAAAAGAGTAAAAGAAACCGATGAGATCAGCGAAGCGCATCATGTCGTCATCGACGAAGCGCAGGACTTCGGCATGATGGCTTACAGCGTCCTGAAATTCTGCATCAAAGACTGTACTTATACCATCATGGGCGACGTTTCCCAGAATATCCATTTCGGACGCGGGTTGAATGACTGGAATGAGCTGAAAGATTTATACCTGACCGATGAGATGGATAACTTCGGCATCCTGAAAAAGAGTTACCGCAACACGGTGGAAATCTCCGAATTTGCGACCAAAATCCTGCATCACGGACAATTTTCCATTTATCCTGCTGAGCCGATCATCCGACACGGCAATCCGGTACAGCTTCTGACTGTCCCGGAAAAAAATATACAGTTCCAAAAGGCATCCGCTATCTGCAAAGAATGGCAGCGCATGGGCCTCGATACGATAGCAGTCATCTGCCGGAACAAACGCTCCGCCGAAGAAGCCGCCAAACAGCTTGGCCAATATATCGAGGTAATCGAAAGCGACCTGGAAAAAGCGGTTTTCGGAAGCGGCATTATGACGCTTCCTGTCGAATATACAAAAGGACTGGAATTTGATGCTGTGCTGATACTGAATCCGACGAGAGAAGAATATCCCGTTGATGACGGCCATGCAAAACTCCTGTATGTGGCTGCGACGCGCGCGCTCCATGAGTTATGTATCATACATGACGGAAACCTTACAGGTCTGATCGCAGACCCGGTTCCAGAAAGAATAACATATGCTATTGAAAATAACAGCAGCGGACCGGCATGCACCGCACACAATAATACAGGAAAACACAGCGTTGCAAAAAGACATGGCAATGCCGATATCTCCAATGCTTCCCCAATTCACAAACGATTGTCGAAGCCATCTGTCAGTCCCCGCAAGCCCCTGCCCGCCACAAATACTCCGAACCGTCAGGCAGGGCAGGCGCCTGTGACCGCGGCCGCCCCAAGCCGCCCACAGCAAACATCAATATCCGAAATTAACCATCAAATGGCACCGACCGGCAGAATCCTCGTCCCCGCTGCTCCCATCGGCAAACCACAATTTTCTTTCGGCGATATGCCCGCTACGGAAATGCTTCGGCCTGCGGGACATTCCAAGATCGACCTCGCGATTCGGTGGAGCGCCAGAGAGTCTGACGGTCTTTATCTGCAGAGCCGCTGCGGCATACTCCGTTTAAGCCCGGTCGGCAGCGCCATCATCCGCATCACTTTTGTGAAAGGCCGGCAGATGATGCCCGAAGTGAACCCAGCCATCGCAGTCAGTCATATAGACAGAACATGGATGTACCGGGAACGGAACGGTAACGTGGAACTTACGACCGACGAACTCTGTTTACAAGTCGATAAAATAACAGGCGCAATTAGATATATGACACATGATAAGAAGCTCCTGCTTTCCGAACGGAACAAAGAATGCCGTCAAATCGAAACGGGTTTAAACGGGCAAAACAAGACATGGCTCTTTCTGGACTTTCAGAAAAACGAAAATCTGTATGGAATGGGCACACCGGCGCAAAGCGGCATAAAACTCCGGGGCTCTGCACGATATATCTCTCCCGGCGCCGGTACCGACGAACTTCCGTTCCTGCTTTCCGACAAAGGATACGGTATCCTTCTTGCAACCGGCGGCCCCGCCATTTGTTGTGATATTTCCACCTACGGCTCCTACCTTTATACCGAAGAGGATGCCATAGATTATTATTTTATCGCCGGAAAGCGGCAGAATACGATTTTAAATGCCTATGCCTATCTTCTGGGCAGATTATAATCTTATCAATCCACAATGCGTCCCGGTGTAACCACATTTAACGGTCATTTATCGAAATCATTCAGCAAAAAACTGCTTCACCTGAAGCAGGTCGTCGAAAACGGCGATGCTTTTTTCCCGCATTTCCTCCGTCGCAGGCAGCAGATCCGGCACCATGATTGGCATCATGCCGGCACTGTATGCTGCGCGGATGCCGTTATAAGAATCTTCTACCGCATAAGCATTTTCGGGAGAGATTCCCATTTTCTCACAGGCCATCAGATAAATATCCGGTTCCGGTTTGCTCCTCTTTAACTGGTCGCCGCCTACCACGACCCGGAAATAATCATATAGACCGGCCTGTTTCAGTTCTTCCTCCACCACCGCCAGCCTGGTAGAAGAAGCCAGTCCGACAGGAATCTTCTCCCCCTTTAAATATTGCATAAGCTCCCGTACACCTTTTTTCACTGGCAGCCCGTTTTCCCTGACATACGCATGAAAAAACAGAGACGCCTCTTTACTGTACTTTTCGAAATCAAAATTTCTCCCATAATGTTCATAGACAATTTCCTGCGTTTTAGTCTTACTCGTCCCGATACAATCCGTCAAAGTCTTTCCGACATCCGGAATGCCATACTTTTCTCCGACCGTTTCCCAACTGTCAAGTACCAGCTTTTCGCTGTCGAAAATAACGCCATCCATGTCGAAAATAACGACTTTCTGCTCCATATTCATAACAATCTCCTTTTCCACTGCTATTCACAGGAAGAACGCCGTATTTCAGGCGTTCTTTCGGGTGAGAAAGGTTCCGCAGCGCGGAACCGTAGAACTTCTTGACGAAGCACCTTCTGGTGCAAGTCTTAGAAGTTCTTCTCAACCTAGTCTTCCTCATTCCTTACATAAGTAATAAAGTTATTTCCGTTCTCCAAAAGCCACTGCGTAGAATCGTTCATACCTTTTTTATATACGGTTCCGGTCAGCGGGTCCATGACCACAATGTTCAGTTCATTGAAACCGACGATCAGGACCGCGTTTCCATCCTGAAGCGTTGCCAGTACCGGAATATCCATATTCACATAATATAATACGGCATCCAGACTGCATCCTGACAAATCCAACACCTGTACATCCTTTAAACACGCTTCCAGAATAGAAGGAATCGTATTTCCCTGTTCCAACAGATATTCGGTACGCCGCGAAACGCCTTCATATTTCAGAATGGTATTCAGGCAGACCGAAAGACTCGTATTCTGTTCCGTCACCTGCTCTCCCTCAATTGCCATAATCTGATTCCTTGTGCTCCTTGCTGTCCTTTTCCATATATAATCCCCTTCGTCATCCACAATAACGCCGACATTTTCATAAGCATAGATGACCGCTTTTCCGGGACTCGAAAAAATTCCCTCTATGCCATTTTTCCCATAGACATAATACCGTTCTCCTGCAGTCTCACTATCCTCCATAGCGAGTTCACGCCTTCCTTCAAAAAGGACCTCTTTCGGTGTCAATATCTTCAGCGCTTTGGTATCGATCGGGTCCTTAACGACAATCTCCAGAATGGTCTCATACTTTTCGATGACCACACTGCTGATGCCGTTGCTTCCGGATGAAGTTTTCTCCGTGCTCATGATCTGATCATCGCTCGTGGGCGTATACTCACCATTTTCACCATCCCATACGACTCTGGACAGCGTAATCTGATTATCCGCAATCGAACTGTCCACCACATAAATGTCTGTTTCACGGTAAGTCTTTAATACTTTCCCATTGTCGCCCTGAATCCGCAGACAATACATTGGGAATGTCGTGTTGCCCGTATGGTCGCTTATAATATCTTCCTGCCTGGCCAGTCCGTAGATTAAATCTTCTTCCATAAAACCGAGCAGCGAAATATATTCGCCGCTTCCGGCGGTAATTTCCGTCTCTTCCTCCGTACCAAGGTTCAACAGCTTTAAGACTGTACTGCTGTATTGTTCTCCGCCCTCCTGCCATACGAGCATCTTATTCGATTTGGACACTTTATAATTTTCCTCCGTCAACCCGGAAACGATGATCTCATAATCCCTCGTCTGCAAATTGACTGCATAAACATTTCCCTCCAGCATCAGGTAACAGATAGCTGATTTATTAATATAAGAGAGTTTTTCCACATCGCTTTTCAGCAGTTCATAAGAGCGGTCATAAGGGATATAAATCTGCTCTTCGACCGTATTCGTCATACTGTTATAAAAGTATACAGAAACGCCGACCTCACCCTCGTGCCGGCCTCTATTCATATATCCATAGACAAGAAATACTACATTCCCAGCCTCATCCACATTCATGATCTTAATCTGGTGCCTTGTATAACTGCTTCGTAAATCCGTAACATCATCGCCGTAAAAGGAAAAAAGACGTGCCAGCTTCTGGTCCGCTACGTTATAGCTGTACAGTTTATTGGAACTGACAAAAGCAAAAACATTTCCACCGTCACTTTCCTGCATCTTTATATCTTTGTCCACGATGCCGAGTATGATCTTATCATTTGCATAAACATCGGCATTTTCATCAAAAATCTGCGTCATTTCCCTGTCAAAATCCAGAAGATACATACGCTCCGGCGTATAACGGATACGATAATATTCCCTGACGTGATAGCAGGTCTTCTCTCTGCCGCTCCGCGTACTGACCATATATTCAAGCTGGAAAGAGCCTGTCCTCTCTTCCAGTTCCTTGATATCGATGACCGGCTCAGTAATCTTCTCC
Source organism: uncultured Lachnospiraceae bacterium (assembly GCA_947178125.1). Classification (GTDB taxonomy): domain Bacteria; phylum Bacillota; class Clostridia; order Lachnospirales; family Lachnospiraceae; genus UBA3282. Next base: position 7,798 of record CAMWXB010000060.1, read on the forward strand.
ACTTCCAAATCCGCCCATGTCACCTGATGAAAGCTGCTGTGTATCGTCACTTTATGAAGCGTCGAATTGTCACCCTCCGCACTGGATTCCAGATATTTTGTCAATTCCGCCGCCGCTTCTCTGTTAAAAGTCCGTTCATGAAAGTCCTGCACATATGCCAGTTTTTCCTGTATATACATTTCCTCTGACTGAATGATTCTTGTATAATAACGTATGGTATCTTTTCCTTCCGGGGTCAGAAAAAGTACGAGCATATATTCTTTATTCTCGCTTATCAAATCCTTTAAAGTAATTTCACATTGTATCTGGTCATCCGTTTCCCGATACTTTTCAATCTCCGTACTCTCTACAAGCCTTTCTCCGTTAATGCTCCGCACCTCAAAAGAAAGCGCTTCTATCCTGTTCCCATAAGTATCTATCGTAAAGGATACATTTCTGCGGCTTCCAATAGGTAAAAGCGTATCCCTTAAATAACTGGTATCCATATCATTCGCATAACCATGCAGCCTGTTGACCGGATATTCATCGAGCTGCATCGTAACGATCGGAAAGGAAGCTTCCCCCATTTCCATCGTCATATCCGTATTCCCTTTATTCATGACCGCGCTGACACTGAACAATGCCACTAGAAAAATGATGACCAGATAAACGCTTTTTATGATTGTTTTTTTCATATACTTTTAATTCCTTTGTCCAACAATCCTGACTTTTCCTCTTATTCACCCGCACTCTGTGATAACTTCCACATCATCGGTTCAATCTGCAGAAAATTAATAACATTAGATATTTTATCGAGTTCTTCCTGTCTCTCTGCCGTCCTGATCTTTTCCTTTTTGACAGCCCGTATCAGGATATTCTTCGGCGTATGCTCCATATCAATAAATTCCAGCAAATCTGTTTCATATCCTTGTACCTTCAAAATATCCGCCCGCAGGGCATCCGTGATCAAAGCTGACATTCTTTCTTTGATGATACCATATTGCAGAATCGGCGCAAGTTCTTCACAGGTAATCTGCTTATTCACCTCATGCTGGCAGCACGGAACCGACAGAATGACTTTCGCCCCCCATTTTACTGCCTTATCAAGCGCATAATCCGTCGCGGTATCGCAGGCATGAAGCGTCACCACCATATCCGCTGATATCAGGCCCTCATATTCTGCAATATCCCCCTTGATGAACCGCAGTTTCTGATAACCATAGCGACGGCTCAGTTCATTACAGTGTTCTATCACATCCTGTTTCAGGTCGAGTCCTGTAATCGCAACATCCAGCCCCATCAGTTCATGCAGATAATAATAAATGGCAAATGTAAGATATGATTTTCCGCATCCGAAATCTACGATTTGTATTTCCCTGTCCATACGGAGAGCCGGCAGAATATCCTCTATAAACTCCAGAAACCGGTTAATCTGCTTATATTTATCATACTTTGAACGGATAATCCGCCCATCGCGCCCCTGTACACCCAAATCCACCAGAAAAGGAACAATCTTTCCTTCCTCAAGAATATATCTCTTTGCCCGGTCATGCGCCAGTGAGACTTCTCTTTTATGCAGCGCCTTTCCGCCTGAGTCTTCCTGCATCTGTCCTGCCTGCAATGTTCCTGCCTGTGTCTCCGCTTTTTTCCGGATCGTCATTTTCCCCTTCTTACTGACTAAAATAACTGCCTTCATATTAGTATGCTCTATTTCACACTGTTTAAAATCCTGAAGCAGATAATTTCCAATCCGTGGAATCATTTCCAAGTCCTGATAGTTCTCATGAAAGACTTTCGTTCCCCTATATGATGTTTCCTGAAACATCAGCGTATTCTTCAACATGACCGGTCTGATCTTCACCTTAAAAGCCTTGTCCCTATCCCGCGCATTACTCAGAATGATCTGATACAGCCCCCCATTTACCGTCTCTTCCAACAACCTTTTAACTTCTCTATCTGTCTCCATATGTGCCTCTGTTTTCTTCGCATCCTGTCCAATATTTTCTCACAGCAAAGCAAGCCGATAGAAGTTCTTGACGTTTCATCCTCTGATGAAACGTCTTTAGAACTTCTCCTTACACTATTGTATAGACATTCTCAAAAAACCTCAACCTAAAATTTCAGTATCCCATTATGATTCACATGTCTTTTCTTATATATTTCATAGTAAAGCAGCACCTGCACGAACTCCTCAATCCATTCCCAGGGCTTTTCATCCGCACCGGAAGTTCTCTCTCCTGTGTTTTCTGCACCTTCTCCACCGGCCGGAACACAGCTGTCTGTGCGCTCCATCCGTTTAATTTTATCCATAATCGTCTGCGTCAGCCGGTACAACTGCCATTTATCCGGATATTCATCATAAATGCAGCTTCCCTCATAATCCATCTGGTCCAGTATTCCTGCAATAATCTTCTGATAACGTTTCGCTTCCGACGGATACATCTGTTGTAAATATTCCAAATCACGAGTGACCGTATCTTCTTCCTGATAATACATGGGAAGCGGATATGCCATATAGAAAGGAAGAATTCTTGATTGATTCATATGATAACCACGCCTTTCTCTCAACCTGAGACAGCTTCTGATCCTAATTTATTTTATCATATGCGCGTCAAATCACTTTGTTGAATAACAGACATTATTTAAATAGGACAGGCATCCGCCTGTCCTATTAACATGATTATTGATAATTAATTGCATTAATTCTTGCAACCGCACGTTTTAAGGATAATTCGGCACGTTTCATATCGGTGCCTGGAGCATGTTCCTTAATCCGGTTCTCCGCGCGCTCTTTTGATTCTTCTGCACGCTTTAAGTCGATTTCCACCGGCCATTCGATGATTTCCGCAAGAATCGTCACTTTATCCTGCAGTACTTCCGCAAAACCGGCGTGCAATGCCGCCTCTTTGGTCTCGTTCTCCTGTGTGATCGTCAGGATGCCCGGTGCGATAATCATCGTCATCGGGATATGTTCTTTATAGATTCCGACTTCACCTTCTATCGTATTGAACTCGACCATAGTGACCTGTTCTTCGTAAAATACCCTGTCGGGTGTGATTACTTTTAATGTAAATCTGTTATCATTTTCAGCCATACGACACCCCCTACTTCACGCGGGCCAGTACGTCATCAATGCTTCCTGCATTCAGGAAGTAGCTTTCAGGAATCTCATCATGCTTGCCTTCCAATATTTCTTTAAAGCCTCTGATCGTTTCCGCAATCGGTACATATTTACCTTCCAGACCGGTAAACTGTCCGGCAACGAAGAACGGCTGAGACAGGAATCTCTGGATTTTTCTTGCACGGGAAACGACTAACTTGTCGTCTTCTGAAAGTTCATCCATACCGAGGATTGCAATAATATCCTGCAGTTCTTTGTATTTCTGAAGGATTTCCTGCACACCTCTCGCTACCTGATAATGCTCTTCTCCGACAACTCTCGGATCAAGAATTCTGGATGTCGATTCAAGCGGATCGACCGCAGGGTAAATACCGAGCTCTACGATGGATCTGGACAATACGGTCGTTGCATCCAGATGTGCAAATGTTGTCGCAGGAGCCGGGTCGGTCAAGTCATCGGCCGGTACATATACCGCCTGAACGGATGTAATGGAACCGTTCTTGGTGGAGGTAATTCTTTCCTGCAGAGCACCCATTTCCGTCTGTAATGTAGGCTGATAACCTACTGCGGAAGGCATACGGCCGAGCAGTGCGGATACCTCGGAACCAGCCTGTGTAAACCGGAAAATATTATCGATGAACAGCAGAACGTCTTTTCCACCCTTATCACGGAAATATTCTGCCATCGTCAGTCCGGTCAGACCAACTCTCATTCTTGCCCCCGGCGGCTCGTTCATCTGTCCGAATACCATTGTTGTCTTATCAATAACACCTGATTCTTTCATTTCATAATACAGGTCGTTACCCTCTCTTGTACGTTCGCCTACACCGGTGAATACAGAATATCCGCCATGCTCTGTCGCAATATTTCTGATCAGCTCCTGAATCAGAACTGTCTTACCAACACCGGCGCCACCGAACAGTCCAATCTTACCACCCTTCTGATAAGGGCAGAGCAGGTCAACAACTTTGATACCTGTCTCCAACATTTCTGTCTCGGTAGCCTGCTCTTCAAATTTGGGCGCCGCTCTGTGAATCGGCTCATAAGTTACCTCTGTCGGAGCAGGTATATTATCGATTGGCTGTCCCAAAACATTAAAGATACGTCCTAATGTATTTTCGCCGACCGGAACACTGATTGGTGCACCTGTCGAAACTGCTTCCATGCCTCTGACCAGTCCGTCGGTAGACCCCATCGCAATACATCTGACCGTATCGTCACCCAGATGCTGGGATACTTCGACAATCAGCTCAGCGCCATCTTTTAACGGAATTCTGATTGCATCATTGATTTCAGGCAGATTTCCTTCATCGAACTTGATGTCGAGTACAGCACCGATAATCTGAGTAAGTTTTCCACGGCTTTCGCCATTTTTCACTTCTGCCATCTTCTTTTCCTTTCTATATTTTCAGTCTTTGATTTTCAACCTATCGTCAGGAAATTGCATTCGCTCCTGCGATGATTTCTGTTAATTCCTGTGTAATAGAGCCCTGTCTTGCTCTGTTATACATCAGCGATAAGTGATCTATCATTTCTTCAGCATTGCTCGTTGCGGAATCCATTGCCTGCATTCTTGCACCGTTCTCACTGGCAACCGCTTCTATCAGTCCGCCATATATCAGACTCGTGACATACTTTGGAATGATCAGCTCAAGCGCTTCGTCGTCATTCGGCTCAAAGCTCATAAGCGCCTTGCTTTCTTTTTCCTGCGCCTTTTCTTCCTTCTTCTCCGGTTCTACCGGAAGAAGCTTTAACAGAGTCGGCTCATGGACTACTGTATTTTTGAAAGCGGTATATGCAATATAAATTTCTCCGACTTCGCCTCTGGTATAGGCTTCTAACACTCTGGAACTGAGCGCCATCGCATCGACATAAAGTGGTTCTTCAATAATGTCGGAGTCTTCCTCCACAATTTCATAACCATATCGATTTAACGCGTCTTTTCCTTTTTTACCTACCGCATAGATACGAAGGTCTTCTTTTTTGAACCCGCTCTGCTGTGTGACCAGTTTCACGATATTGGAGTTATAGCCGCCTGCAAGTCCTCTGTTGGAAGTAATCACGATGACTGCCTTTTTTGCGGAATCTCCACCGTTAAGATAAGGATGATTCAGGTTTCCTGTTTTGGCCAGCACAGAAGTTACGGTCTCATACATACAGTTAAAATATGCTTTGGACTGCTCCGCACGCTGTTTTGCTCTCTGCAGTTTAACAGTAGAAACAAGTTTCATTGCTTTGGTAATCTGCTGCGTACTTTGAATACTACCCTTACGCCTTTTTATATCTCTCATTGAGGCCATAGCATCACCTTCTACTTTCATCTAAACTATGTTCAGATTTTCTATCATCTGAATTCAGATTATTTAAACTGCGCCTTACATTCTTCAATCGCTTTTCTGAGCTTAGCTTCCGTCTCCTCGGAAATCACCTTCTCTGCCGCAATGGAACTCGGAATCTCAGGATATTTTGTATCCAGGAAGTCGAAAAGCTCTGTCTCAAATCTGGTAATATCTTCTACCGCAACATCCAGCAGGTATTTATTCGTCGCTGCGAAAATGATGATTACCTGATACTGTACCGGCATCGGTTTATACTGAGGCTGTTTCAGGATTTCCTTGATTCTTTCACCCTGTGCCAGTTTCTCTTTCGTATCTGCATCCAATTCGGAACCGAACTGCGAGAAAGCAGCAAGTTCGCGGTACTGTGCCAGTTCTACACGGATAGGCGCCGCAATCTTTTTCATTGCCTTGATCTGCGCCGCACCACCTACACGGGATACCGAAAGTCCGGCATTTACCGCAGGTCTGAAACCGGAATTGAACATCTCTGTTTCCAGATAAATCTGACCGTCCGTAATAGAGATAACATTGGTCGGAATATAAGCGGATACGTCGCCGGCCTGCGTCTCGATGATCGGAAGTGCCGTCAGGGAACCTCCGCCGTATTCATCGCTCATTCTGGCCGCACGCTCTAACAATCTGGAATGCAGATAGAAAACGTCACCCGGATATGCTTCACGTCCCGGCGGTCTTCTCAGGAGCAGGGAGAGTGTACGGTATGCAACGGCATGCTTGCTCAAGTCATCATAAACAACAAGAACATCTTCTCCGTTCTCCATCCATTCCTCACCGATCGCACAGCCGGAATACGGTGCAATATACTGTAACGGTGCAAGCTCACTTGCCGAAGCCGCAACAACGGTCGTGTAGCTCATTGCACCAAATTCGGTCAATGTTTTTACGATAGAAGCAACGGTAGATGCTTTCTGGCCAATCGCCACATAAATACATTTTACCCCCTGCCCCTTCTGGTTAATGATCGTATCGATTGCGATTGCCGTCTTACCGGTCTGTCTGTCACCGATGATCAGCTCTCTCTGTCCCCTTCCGATAGGAACCATGGAGTCAATCGCCTTGATACCTGTCTGCAATGGCGTATCAACAGACTTTCTTGTGATAACACCTGATGCAACTCTTTCAATCTTACGATATTTATCAGTCTGAATCGGCCCTTTGCCATCGATTGGCATACCAAGAGCATTGATAACACGGCCAAGCATACAGTCGCCGACCGGTACTTCCACAACTCTTCCTGTTGTCTTTACAATATCACCTTCGTTGATATTATGCTGGCTTCCGAGAAGTACGGCGCCGACATTATCTTCTTCCAGGTTAAGTACCATGCCGTAAACATCGCCGGGGAACTCTAACAATTCGCCCTGCATTGCATTTTCAAGTCCGTGTACACGAGCGATACCATCTGCTACCTGAATGACCGTACCGACATCCGATACTTCAAGTGCAGAAGAATATCTCTTGATTTGATCCTTAATGACTGAACTTATTTCTTCTGGTCTTAAATTCATGGATCATTCGCACCTTTCTTTTAAAATTTCACCACAAGCTGCTGTGCCTGCGGCCTTATATTTGAACTTTCAGTAAATCTTTTTGCAGTTCATTTAATTTCGTACTGATACTGCTGTCTACAACTCTGTCGCCGATGCGTATCACCATACCGCCGATCAAAGCAGCATCCTGCTCATAATGAATCTCCATAGACTTATAGTCTGTGGTATCAAGCAGTTTTTGTTCTACCTTTTTACACTGCTCTTCCCTCAGGGGTACGGCTGTTGTTACAGTAGCGACGCCGATTCCCTTATACTTTTTGACTTCCGTCAGAAAATATTCCAGGATGCCATCGATATCCTGATAACGGTCCTTGGAAATTATGATTGTCAGAAATCCCAGTAATTCATCGGAAATCCTGCCTTTGAAAACATCCGTGACTACCTGAATTTTCTCATCCTTATTGATTTTCGGATGAGTCATCAGCCTGCCAAAGTCTACATTCTCCTGCAAAACCTTCTGAAGCTGTCCGATTTCATCAAGCAGGGCGTCTACCTTGTTCTCTTCTACTGCAAGTTCGAACAACGCATCTCCATATGTTTTTGAAATTAGCTTAGCCATGTGCTGTCACCCATTTCTTTCAGCGTTTCCTCGATCAGACTGTCCTGTACAGTTGTATCAATCGCCGCATTTACAACCTTTCCGGCCATCAAAGATGCCAATACCACCATCTCGCGTTTCACTTCGTCAGCCGCTTTCTTCTTCTCCAGTTCGGCTTCCACATTTGCTCTTTCAATGATTCTGGCCGCTTCTTCTTTTGCTTCTGCCACAATCTTGCTTTCATTCGCCAATGCTTTCTTCCGCGCTTCGCTCAAGATGTTTTCCGCTTCTTTATCAATATCCTTCAACCTGGACTCGTACTCGGCCTTTAAGTCCTTCGCTTCCGCCATATCCTTTGCAGCGCTGTCAAGTTCTCCCTTAATCTTTTCCTGTCTCTTCCGGAGCATCTCTCTCACCGGATTAAATAACAGGTGCGACGCAATCAGGAATAATGCAAAGACAGCAATAATCATCAAAACCGCATCATGAAGAAGCTGAAAATCCAGGTCGAACAATCTCGGCGTCATTTCTGCGGATGCCAGTACCAGGTTTGTGCTTACTATCGTATTCAAGCCTTAAGCCTCCTTTCTTTATTCTCCCTTTTTCTCATAGAGGCTCTTAAGGTACAAGAGGTTTTACGAATAAGAGCAGCATCGCGATGAGCAGACCATACAGACCTGTTGTCTCCGCTACCGCCTGACCTAACAACATGGTAGAAGTAACATCGGATTTTGCACCCGGATTTCTACCAACAGCCGCTGCCGCGTGTCCTGCTGCGATACCCTGACCAACACCAGGTCCGATACCTGCGATAACCGCAAGACCTGCTCCAATTGCCGAACATCCCAAGATAAAATTACTGTTAAATTCCATTTTCATTTCCTCCTTATTAATTACCTGAAGACCAGGTTAATTGAACATAGATTAATTTCTCAGCCTGCGATGTCTGCCCTGGCAGACCCGCAATCGAAAATCTTTCATTCTCGATTTATTCTGAGGTCGTACAAGCATCTGTAATGTACGTCATCGTCAACATACAGAATACATAAGTCTGAATTGCTCCGGAGAACAAGTCAAAATAAACATGAAGCGCCGCCGGCCATATGATCGCTATTTTGGATAATAATCCGTAAATCAGCGCCATCATGACGGTTCCCGACAAAACATTCGCGAACAAACGCAGCGATAAAGATATTGGCACCGCAACATCACCTATAATATTAATGGGTGCCCAAATCGGCCACGGATCGCATAGTCCGGCAAGAACGCCTTTGACCTTCTGGTATCTGAATTTGTTAAAATGAATCAATGTAAAAGTCATGATACCGAGCGGAAGTGTCACTCCGTAGTCTGCGGTAGGCGGTCTAAGCCCGAACAGACCCGAGATATTGCTCAAAAGAATAAAGATAAAAATGGTCCCGATGTAGTTCCTGAACTGGGGTGAAAATTTACCCATAACGCCGCCGATCATATTATCTAACATTTCTACGACCATTTCCGCAATATTCTGGAAAGTTCCCGGCACTTCTGATGCGTGTTTGACAGCTCTGTTTGCCGCAAAACAAAATCCGATGATCACAAGCATGACAATTAATACGCAGACATGCGTTGTCGTGATCCAGACAGTCTGCCCAAAGAGCTGATAGGAAAATACACCGTGTATCATAAAGTCAATATCCGCACTGCCGGACATTAAAATTCCCTGTCCCATATTCTCACCTCCTTATCAACGTATTTTACATCTCCATGTCATTTTTCAAAAACTTAGAGCTGATCTTGCGGGTAAAAGGCTGCATATAGGCAGACACTTTCATTCCCATATAGCCTAAAAAGGCTAAAAGCGGATTGGCAAATCCGCTCACTGCAAGCAACGCCATAGCGGCCACAAGAATAAAATACCGAAGAAGATACTGCGTGCCGACCGTTTTGCCCGCATCCTTCGATGCCATATCCAGACTCCTGTCAATGGTCCACCACATATGAACAGAACCGGCAATCGCAAGAAAAACACCGATCCATAGCCCTATGCTGTACTCCGGTTTCCGGGAAAAGAACAGAACAACGATCTGGCATACTACGCCATATAGAAAAATACCCAGACACAGATCAAATAACGTTGCATCAATTTTTATCTTCCTGTCTTTTTCCATCTTGTGCTTCTTTCTGACAAACTTTCATGTGTTTTCGTGTCTCTGCCGGTTTTTCATAGATTTTTCTGGCAAACCGGAACACGTTTCGAAAACCGGCCGCCGCGCCAATGAAAAACAGGACTACTACCCAAAAAGAAGTCCCACACCTTTTATCTACTTCGATTCCAATAAAAGAGCATAGGAAAATGGGAACAAGCATATTGATGCCGAACTGACTGATCATCATCAATGAATGATAGACATTATGATTATATTTCACAGCTTTTCCCCTTCTTTTAACTCTACACAGGATAAATTATACCCATTTTTTACCGCAATGTCCAGTGTTATTGTTGACTTTTCCCTTCCGTCAGTGTACTTTTTTATTATACACCTGTTCCAGCAAACACATATTTCATACTTTCAGGAGGTACTATGCCAGCTCCCACATTATATCGCAAAAGAATCATTCCCGAAGAATGCGTTCTGTTAAAAGATGACCAGATACTGTATCAGGACGAAGAAATCATCGTCACCGGCTGGCATTCCCTAAAGCCGAGAAAAGACCTTCACCATGGCTATTCCTGCTATTTTCTGAAAGAAGGCTGTAAAGTCAGCAAATTTTACAGAGAGGACAACTCTCTGCTCTATTGGTACTGCGACATCGTGGAGCACGAATACCAGCCGGAGACAAATACTTATATCTTTACAGACCTTCTCGTCGATGTCATCATCTATCCTGACGGTTTCGTCAAAGTCGTAGACATTGATGAACTTGTTACGGCTCTCAATCAGAAGCTTATTTCCGAAGATACACTCAAAACATCCCTGCTCAGTCTGAGCAGCCTTCTGGAAATCATCTATTCCGGAAAATTTGATACGTTAAAAGCGCCGGTTGAACGCTTTGTACAGAATACCTGAAAATTTATGATATATTCTAATCGTATTCTATTGTATTCTAATAGAAAATATGTCCGCCGATCGTATATTTCGGCGTAACACCATCTATTGGCGTCCTGAAATATACGCAGTTCCCGACATTCGTCGTGCCGGACATCACTTCGTCTGCCGCCTGATAGCAGCTCGCGGTTGCCCTGCCTTCTGCCAATGCCAGCGCCAGCCTTCCGCTTGCGACCGGTGAAAATTGGCCGGACTGATAAATAACACCCACTATTGTATCCGGGTAGACCGAACTCAACACTCTGTTCATGACAACAGAGCCGACTGCGACCTGTCCGCTGTAAGGTTCCGCCCCCGCTTCACAATAGATCAGATTGGCGAGCAGATATCTGTCGCCTTCCGCAAAATTCACCTCGGAAATATCCCGCCAGCTCGACTGCGCCGCCAGTTCCGCCATGCGGATTTCTTCCGCCAGCTTGGCCCGCAGCGCCGTAAGCTCCTCTTCCTGCTCCTTCAGCTGCTGCTCATATGCCGCAGCCGCCGCTTCCGCATCGGAAATCTCATCGGAAGTAGCGGCCAGAGAGTTGTTCGCCTGACTGACCAGCCCGGAGACCCGGCTCTGCTCCGCCACCACCTGGACTTTGTAATTATCTAACTCGCCCTTATCATTTTCCAGCTGGATTTTTGCCGCCTCCAGCTCCGCAGATATCTCTTCAATCTGCGCCTGCGTATCCTTATATTCCTGCAGTGTCTTCTGCTCATACGCGGACAACTGCTCGATATAATCGCTTCGGTTCAGCAGTTCCGCATAGCTCCCCGCCGAAAAAATCATTTCCAGATACAGATTATCGCTCTTTTCATACATGAACTTAATCTGCATCTTCATGCTTTCATACTGCTCGTCCTTTATGGCGATCGCTTCTTCCAGTTCCTGATTTGCCACCTCTATCATCTGGTTCATTTCTTCGATTTCCGCTTCTTTACCTGCAATCTGTGTTTCCAGTTCACTCAGGTTATTGCTCACCTGGGATAATTCCGTATTCAGATTCGACAAAGTGCCTTCCAGGGAACTTTTCTGCTCATTCAATTTATCCAGGTTTTCTTCCGTTTCATCAAGCTGTGATTCCGTATTCTCTTTTTCCCGCTCCGCCGCTTCAATCTTCCGCCTCGTTTCCTCTGTCGCATAAACAGAAACAGGCACGCCCCCGAGCAGCAGAACAAAAATCAATGCCGCAACTGCATTCTGCCTGAATTTCATAAAAACCCCTCATATGTTCCTAAAATTATTGATTTTCGATCAGACCAACTCTTCTCCGATGCTTCTCCTCGCCCGAAAATTCTGTATGCAGAAAAGCATCTACGATACTGAGCGCAAGATTATTTCCGACAATGCCGCCTCCCATTGCCAGTACATTTGCATCGTTGTGCAGCCTCGTGAGCTGTGCCGATACCGTATCCGCGCACAAAGCGCAGCGGACTCCCGGCACTTTATTTGCTACCATGGAAATACCGATTCCGGTCGTACAGATAACAATTCCCTTCTCGCATGTGCCGTCCGCTACCGCTTCGGCCACCGCTTTCCCATAAATCGGATAATCACAGGAATTTTTATCCATACATCCGAAATCTTTATAGGCAATTCCCTGTTCTTCCAAATAGGCGATAACTGCCTGTTTCAGATCATAACCACCGTGGTCGCTTCCCAATCCTATCATATTCTGTTTCCTCCTCGTAATTTATATCGTAATATTTGTTATTATAAATGTATAATATGATGCCCTGCCGCCTTGAGCAGCCTGTTCATGATCGCCTGTCCGATTCCCGCCGTGTCAAAAGATTCCGAGAAGATCACCGTGACCTCTTCCTCATCGAACTCCCGCAGGATTCTATACAATTCCTTCGCGATCGTCCGCTCGTCATCCCGGTCTCCGGCGCTCTTGCAGACATCTCCCCTGTAACGGGCAATCGTTGCATCCGTACCGATGACACCGGTTTTGTGTCCTTCCTTCCGCAGACGTTCCATCTGTCCATTGATATAAGCCGTCACCTGCTCTTCTTCTCCGTCTACGATCGTCAGGCTTCCCTTTGGTGCATAATGCCGATACTTCATACCGGGCGCCTTTGGCGCCTGTCCGCAATTGTCCGCCATCATCGTTCCATCTTCTCCGACCGATGAAAGCACCTCTTCCAGCATTTCCTTTGTGATATACCCCGGCCTCAGAATAACGGGTTCTTCCTCTGTCATATCGATGATCGTGGATTCCAGACCGATTTCCACATCGCCGCCGTCCAGAATCATCTCGATTCGTCCCGTCATATCCTCCGCTACATATTTTGCAGAAGTCGGACTCGGCCTCCCGGACCTGTTGGCGCTCGGCGCAGCCACATATCCGCCGGCTTCCCGAATAAAAGCCAGCGCTGCCTTATGCGAAGGCATCCTCACCGCCACCGTATCGAGCCCGCCTGTTGTCTCAGGCGGAACCGCCTCTGATTTGTGAAAGATCATGGTAAGCGGCCCCGGCCAGAACTTTTCCGCCAGTTTCACGGCCGCTTCCGGTATTTCCTTTACAAGATATGCCAAATCTTCCATCCTGCATATATGTACGATAAGCGGATTGTCCGACGGCCTGCCTTTGGCCGCATAAATCTTTCTCGAAGAACCCGGATTCAGCGCATCGCCGCCCAGTCCGTAAACGGTCTCTGTCGGAAAAGCGACCAGACCGCCCGCCCGGATAATACCGCCGGCCTGCCGCAGCCATTCTTCCTGTATATGCTGTTCATCCACCTGAATGATCCTGGTATCCACGACGTGCCTCGTTTCCTGTATGTCCTGTCTATTTAACAAACTCGCAAACGTACGCTTTCAGCGCTCCCTGTCCGATTTCATCGGACGTTTGCTCATTAACAACGCAAGAAAAACAAATGCCGCTCCGCGTCGCTTGTTTTTCTTTTGCGTGTATTACATTATACCACGACTTTTCAATCTTGACCATTAATATATTGCAGAATCCCCAGATGAATTGCCCAAGCCAGCTTTTCCTGATAATAATCCGTGGAAAGCATCTCCGCTTCCTCACTGTTGGAAAGAAATCCGCACTCCACGATGACGATTGGAGAGGATGTTTTTTTGAGCAAATAATAACTGTCGTTACTCTTTGCTGTGCGCGTATTATCTCCGTCAATCTCTTCCAATAATAACAACTGTATTTTTTCAGCAAGCAGTTTACTCTGTTCGCTGTTCGCATAATAAAAAGTCTGCGCTCCGTGCACATATTCCTCATGATAGCTGTTTTGGTGAATGCTGACCGTCATGACCGGCTCACTCGTTTCGATGATCTCTACCCGCCGCTTCATGTCCTGCACTTTTTTGTTGGAAGCATTCTCATCATACAGTCCCATATCGGAATCCCGCGTCAATATAACTTCGATATCCGCCTGCTCCAGAAAGACTTTCAGTTTCTTCGCAATTTCCAGATTAATGTCTTTTTCCAGCGCGCCGTTAATGCCGACCTTGCCGGGGTCAGCTCCCCCGTGTCCGGCATCGATCACCACACAGGGTTTTTTCTTTTCCTGTTCCACCTTTCCGGAAGAAGCCTGTTCGCTTCTTCCATATAATACAAAATAAACGGCCGCCATTACCAAAAGCGCCGTCATTACTTTGATTGCTGTTTTTAAATTTTCCTCTCTTTTCATCCGCTCATTCCCGCATATGATGTTGTTATACTCTATGCGGGAAATGAGCAAAATATCATTCACACACAAACTTTTGCCGTTTTCAGGAAATCGAACTGGGACATATAAAGCCTGTAATATTCCCCTTTCCGCGCAAGAAGCTCTTCATGGGTTCCCCGTTCCAGAATAGCCCCCTTATCCACATACATGATGCAGTCCGCGTTTTTGATCGTGGAAAGCCTGTGGGCGATGATAAAAGAAGTCCTCCCTTTCAAAAGTTCCTGCAGACCTTTCTGCAGAATCAATTCCGTCTCCGTATCGATGCTGGAAGTCGCTTCGTCCAGAATCAGGATTTTCGGGTCGGCGAGCAGGGCTCTCGCAAAGGAGATCAGCTGCCGCTGTCCCGCGGAAAGGCGGCTTCCCCGTTCATTGACCTCCGTTTCATATCCGTTCTCCATCTTCATGATAAAATCATGTGCGCACACAGTCTTCGCTGCACGGACGACCTCTTCATCCGTTGCTTCCATATTTCCATAACGTATGTTATCCATAATCGTACCGGAAAAGATAAAGCTGTCCTGCATCATGACACCCATCTGCTCCCGCAGCGAGCGGATTGTCACTCCGGCAATATCGATGTCATCGATGTAAATATGGCCGGAGTCCACGTTATAGAAACGGCTGAGCAGATTGACGATTGTTGTCTTTCCCGCGCCGGTCGGCCCAACGATTGCAAACGAAGCGCCGGGAGCGGCCGAAAAGCTGATCCTGTTCAAGATCGGATGACCTTCCTCATAGCTGAATGTCACATCCCGGAACGCAATCTTTCCGTCAATTTCCGGCATCGGCACGGCATCCGGCGCATCTTTGACAAGCACCTCCTCGTCGATCGTCTCGAAAATCCGTTCCAGATAAGAAATCGCCGTCAACAGCGAATTATAAAAACTTGCCAGCGTATTGATGGGATTCCAGAAACGGCTGATGTATGCCGTAAAGGCAGTCAGCACCCCCACGGTAATTCCGCTTTTTCCGCCGTCCAGCATATAGTAAATGCCGATAACGTATACGAAAGAAGTCGTCACCGCCGAAATGATATCCACGCTCGGCCCCATCAGGAAATTGAACTTGACAGCGCGCATCCATGCCTGCCGGTAGCTTCCGCTCAGATAATTAAAAATATCCGAATTCTTCTTTTCCCTCGTAAAAGACTGCGTGACTCTGATGCCGTTAATGCTCTCCGCAATATAGGCATTCAGATTCGACTGCTTATTGCTCTGTATCTGCCAGGCGCGGCGCTGCCGCTTCTTGATCAGCACAACGACGGCAATGAGCACCGGAAGTCCGCACAGGCAGATGATCGTCAGCCTGACATTGATGAGCAGCATAAATACCAGAATAAAGATCAGGTTACAGAGATCCGTGATCGTATTGATGATACCGTTGGAAAGCAGGTCGCTCAGGCTGTTGACATAGTTCACCACGCGCACCTGAATCTTTCCGTGAGGTCTGTCGTCATAATAGGAAAAGGGCAGTTCCTGTAAATGTTCAAAAATATCGGAACGAAGCTTATGAATAATATTCTGTCCGACCTCATTCGTCACCCTGATCTTATAGCGCAGGCTCAACGAAGCGTACAGCGCAATGATAAAGGTCAGAATACAATATCTGCCGATGGCCGCCATATCTCCCGCCGGTATACATTCATCCAGCACTTTCATAAAAAACTGCGGAATCAGCATCGTGAGCGCCGAGGCAGAAAGCATAACGAATATGACAATACCCATCTGCTTTTTATAAGGCGCCATATAGCCTCCGAGACGTTTGAGCTGATTGAAGTCAAAACGGTCTTCCAAAATTTCATCTACATCATATTTATTACGCGCCATATCCGAGCCCCACTTTCACCTCTTCGGGAATTTCTCCATATTGGTTTCTGAAAGCCGCCGCATAATAGCCGTTCATCGCCACAAGCTCGTCGTGTGTGCCGCGTTCAATGATACGCCCATTATCCATGACCAGGATCATATCACAATCCCGGATGGAAGAAATGCGGTAGGCAATGATAAAGATGGTACACTTCTTTTCTATCTTCTTTAACTGCTCCTGTATGTAACTCTCCGTCTCCATATCGACGGCAGAAGTAGTATCGTCCAGAATGAGGATAGCCGGATCCTTCAAAAGCGCCCTCGCAAGAGAAATACGCTGTTTCTGACCTCCCGACAATCCGACGCCCCGCTCTCCCACGATCGTGTCGTAGCCTTCCGGAAGCGATTGGATAAAATGATTGGCATCCGCCATAATCGCCGCCCGCTTTACCTCTTCAAAAGGGCAGTCCGGCTTGGCATAGGCAATGTTTCCTTCAATCGTATCGGAAAAAAGGAACACATCCTGCATCGCCATACCAATATTATCCCTAAGTTCGTATAAATCCAGATTCTTCACGTTGATGCCGTCCACCAGCACTTCGCCGCTCGTCGTGTCATAGAAACGGCACAGAAGATTCATGATCGTGGATTTTCCGGCCCCGGTGGAGCCGATGATACCGATCGTCTGGCCGGGGGATGCCGTAAAATCGATATGATGCACGATTTCTTCATCATCCGCGCGATAGGAAACATCCCGAAACTCCACTTTTCCCTCAAAATATCTCCGCTCAATTCCCTGCGCGGGCGGTTTGACGCTCGGCTCCTCCACATAGGTCGCATAAATTTTTTCCACGGAAGTCGTGAAACGCTGGATATCGTTCACCCACCAGCCCGCCATGCGAAGCGGCACTGTCAGCATCCACAGATAGCCGTTCACCGTCACCAGATTTCCCATCGTGATCTCGCCCTGAATAACCATGTAACCGCCGTAAAGCATGAGAATGATGGTCAGCAGATGGGAAAGCATTTCAAAAACAGGCAGATATTTTTTCCAAATCCGGGAAGCATCCAGCTGCGATGCGCGGAAAGCATCGTTTTCTCTGTTGAATTTCCCGATTTCAAAATCTTCTTTCGCAAAGGCCCTTACCACGCGGTTTCCGCTGATATTTTCCTGCACAAAAGCATTCAGGGAAGAAAAACAGTTACGGTTGCGCTGAAATGCAGGCCGCACCGCTTTGGACTGCAAATAAGTCGTAAGCGCGGTAAATGGCAGTACAGCAAGCATACAGAGCGCCAGCCTAACATTCACCGTAAAGATCATGAACAGCGCGAACAGAAAGAGCAGCACATTTTCATACAGGCTATAAATAACATACGCTACGAAATGCCGGATAGCATCCATATCGCCGGTCTGTCTGGACATCAGATCTCCGGTACGCTTCTTGTTATAAAAAGCAAAATCTTCCTCCAGAAGCTTGCGGTATACCTTGTCGCGCATTTCATATAATACGCCCTGTGAGCAGGTCTCAAAAATAACCTGGTAAAAAAAGCGCAGAATCCCCCGCACACCGGTAACGATGAGAAGCGCCGCAATCAGTTTCGGCAGAAGAGAATAACCGCCTCCGATGATCACCTCATCCACGATAAGCCCGGAAATATAAGGATTCACAATGGCCAGCGCCGCAATGACCGTCGTCATGAACAGTGCCAGCGCCATCATCCATTTATATTTTTTCAAAAAAGAAAAGAACCATTTATTCGCCGTCATGCCGCACCTCCTCTTTTTCTTTCAGTATAAGGATTCCGGGCAAAAAGGGAATGTAGTATCTTGCATCCTTCCTGTATATTTTTGCTGAAAAAATATAACCGCTCAGCCGCCAGGCTGGATGGAGTATGGTTCCTTTGAAGGCACGCTCTCGCTCC
>CAMWXB010000061.1 GCA_947178125.1 uncultured Lachnospiraceae bacterium
TTTCTTAATTCAAAATATTTTTAATATAATTGCTATTTTAAATAATAGGTTCCGCCTAAAATAGTTCGTTTTTATTTTGTTGCAAAATATAATCCTGATTCTATTTACTATACTATTTCGATATTCAGAAATCAATCTGCATATTTGATACTCTTCTTGTTCCATTTTATTTCCGTAGCATTCCAACAATGAACAAATTGTCCTGCTTCTTATACATTCCTTTTTTCTAAAACTTTCATAATGATTTCCTATTCTTTTCCATTTTGAATGAATTCCCCCTATAACATTATTTTCATGCTGACGATATAAAATATGAACATCATCATCAAAAAAAATATTTCCTTTTGAAATGATACAAACTTTATGAACCCAACCATCATGCATAGCGATATAAGAAGGTTTTTTTTCTCTAATAATATTAGCAAGTTTCATATTAAAAACCATAGTACAACCTATTGCATTACTATTTATCAGTGCACTATAAAAATCTAACATTTTATCAGCAGATGTCTTATTCATACCCATTGGCTGCAAATATTGATCTGTCAACCTAGCACGTCCATAATATAAGGCCGGTTCCTCCTGTGGATACCTATCCAAATGATTAATAGCAATTTCAAGTTTATCTTTAATCCAAAAATCATCCTGATCACAAAATGCATAATAATCACTTTCCGGTGCTCTATAAAGTAAATCTAAAAAACTATAAGCCGGCTTTATATTTTCTCCACCATACCACTCCAAAATTCCTTTACTTTTATATTCTCGCAAAATATCCTGCGTTTTATCCGTAGAAGCATCATCTCTTACAAGAATTTTTACACAAACCCCTTCTTGCTCTATAAGACTCTGAATTTGTTCTTTTAAATATTTCTCTCCATTATATGTTGATAATAAAACAGTTACTTTTCTCATACCAATGTTTTTTTACTATCCTTTATTGGAATTTGTACCATTTCACCAATAATTCTATCCATATCTGCCGGAATCATTTTTTGTAGGCCACTCGCTGCATATAGAGTTATTTCACCGAAAAAAATATTGTTTTCAATAATATAAAAATCTATTCTTACTTGTGAAATTCCCTGACATAAAATAGTGCAAATATTTAGTAATTCATCCAGACATTCAGGTCTGGGCTGCACAATATTACTAATAGAAAAATGTCCATTTAATGAAAAATTTTGTGGTATCCAATTTGTATCATAAACCGTTTCACTCAATTGTCCATTTTTACTAAATCTATTATGAAATACAACAATATATCTAGGCATTCCATTCATACAGTATACTTTATAATCCTCTGGAACAATTTTCCCCCTTTCTGCCATATACTTTTCTGCAATAATTTTTGGTTTGACATTTTTATACGGCCATTCGCGAAAAATATAATAATAATTATTACGAAGCGATCTTGTCATTTTTTTCCTGATTTTTTTTATATCTAATTTTGACTTATCTTTACATATTACCAGTCCACCAGAATCATGTGTACATTTCAAAACAAATTGATCAGGTAATAAATCAAAATCAATGTCTTCAAATTTATTCCAAACCCCTAATGTTGGAATAATATATTTTTCACCAATTTTATCTGCAACATATTTTTTCACTTCATATTTGTCAACTAAAATTGTATATTCAGGATTCCGATCATACAATTTAAGCCACTGTATTTTTTCACTAAAGGTTTGTGGATTATGTAAATTCAGTTTTTTTCCTACTTTTATTCCATATAATATCTTTAAGTATATTCGATCTGGGATAAAGCGAAGCAAACTCATTAGCATATAAATTACTTCACGATTTTTTTTAATCATTCCTTTTATACTCATTAGTTCTTCTTCCTATTTTTCTTATACATTCCATATATGCATCCACTACAACCTTTCTATCAAACTTTTTTTCAATTCTGTCGCGTCCCATAAGCCCCATATTCTTTTTCTCTTGATAAGAAAGACTAAGAAATTTATTCATCTTATGAAATAAATCTGTACTATCTCTTTCTCGTATTAAATATCCGGTCTTTCCATTTTCTACAGCCTCTCTACATCCTACTCTGTCTGTTGTTATAATCGGTCTGCCAGCTGCAGCAGCTTCTAACAAGACATTTGACATTCCTTCCGGATAATAGGATGGCATAATGATACAATGCGCCTTTTGATAATATTCTTTTATATTATAAACGAAACCATGATAAACAATTATCCCCTTTTTCTGATATTGATTCATCATGCCTTCATACTCTTCTTCACAAATCCCACATACATGAAATTCTACTTTTTCGTTATGCATTGCCTTCATCTTAACTGCCGCCTCAAGAAATTCTTCAATTCCTTTTGCTTTCATAACTCTTGCAACATATGTAAATTTAACAGGCATCGCATCTGGATATTCATATACTTGATATTGTGATAGATTTACACCACTTCCAGGCAATAAAACAGAATACTTATAATTAAAATTGTTTTTTTCAAAAAAAATTCGGTCTTGCATATTTTGAAAAAAAATGCATTCTGCATTTTTTGTTGCGGCTTTATATAGATATTTAATAAATCTACTATTTTTAAGTGCCTCTCCAAGCCCTGTAATATTAGGCATAAATGGTATATGGAATATTCTACAGATTATCCCTGTATACACAATTGGTTTTACTGTATATGCTAAAATCAGATCTGGCCGTACCTTTCTAATTACTTTAAAATATTGTACAAATAAACGGATTTCCTGAAATAAATTTTTTCCACGCCTGGACAAACTAACATTAATAAAGTGACATCCTATTTCGTTGCTCCGTTGTTCTCCATTCCCAAAAGTTCCATTTGGAAAAATTGTCCAAACTTCATATTCCTCTTCTATAAGCTGTTTGATTAATTCTAAACGTAAACCAAAAATTGACAAATAACTATTGCCAATCATCATTACTTTTTTCACAATCTTTACAACACCTCTATGTCTAAAACAAAGTATGCAGTTCACACTTCTCTCCCTAATAAGCCCCCCCCTCTCTATCGATTACCGCCGGAAACGTCCTCACAATGATCTTAATATCTGTCCAAAGGCTCATATCCTCTATGTAATCCAGATCAAGTTCAACCCATTCTTCCCACTTAATATTGGCTCTGCCGCCAATCTGCCAGTAGCAGGTAAGTCCCGGCTGTACGATGAGGCGCTGCTTTTCATACTGACTGCACTCTTCCATCTGAAATACCAGAATCGGTCTCGGCCCGACAATACTCATATCGCCTTTGATGATATTAAGAAGCTGCGGCAGTTCGTCAATCGAGAAGCGCCTGATGAATTTGCCTACCTTGGTGATACGCGGATCATTCTTGATCTTAAAGGCATGGCCTGTCTGTTCGTTATCCGCCATCATATCATGCAATTCTTCATCCGCATTGATCCGCATACTGCGGAATTTATAAATCTTAAACGGTTTCATATCTTTTCCGGCTCTCGCCTGCGTAAAAAAGACCGGCCCATTGTCTTCCAGTTTTATCGCTGCCGCCGTGATCAGAAAGACCGGCGAAAGAACAATGAGAGCCAGTCCCGATAAAGAAACATCCATACATCTTTTGATACACTTATAGGCAGAACTCTTTTTCTGATATACCTCACGCATATGAACCCGGTCATCGACCGTCTTTTTTATCTGAGACATCGGCGCTGCAATGGCATCTGTATAAGAACGTTCCATGAAATTCATCTCCCCTGAACTCTCTTTTAAAAAAGTACTGCCGCTGTAAGCAGCAGCACTTTTGGCCCCGCACTTATATGAAAACAGCAATGGCATTCCCATTACTGTGCCGGCTGAATCGGCAGTGCTGCCGGCACTTCAATGAAAGCCAGCGTTCCGAGGGATGTCATATTGACTACCATATGGTCTTCTCTGATTTCGGAAACGGTCAGTTCTACCCAGACACCATCGACTAACTGATAAACTTTAATATTCTGTCCTGCCGTGATACCTTTCAGATAAAAATTCACCGTTGCTGTCTGGAAATTACGGATAGACGCATTGATCAGTGCAACATTCAATACCTTACCGCCGAGGTTTTCCGCATATACTTTCGCAGAATCTACTGCCGCCTTCTCCGGTTTTAATACGGAAAATGTCTGATTGCTGGGTGCTCCATTAATAATAACATGGCCGCCCTGTCCAAGCGGTGTGACCTCATCAAGGCCCGGTACTTCCGTGACAGCATTATTCATGTATTCACCAACCGTTTTGTTCTCCGCAGCTGCCGCATCCGCAACAGTCTCTGCCACAGTAGAAGCAACAACCGCCTGTGCCGTAGGACTTGTTGCCGCCAAAACAGGTACGGAAAATATCATAGTGCCTGCAAGAGTGAGTGCCAATAACTTTTTCATTACAAATTCTCCTTTCATCTCCCTGAATAGGTTATATATTTACGCTTTTACAGCGAAAATAACGATATATTTTATTTGCAGCCGGTACGCTTACCGATCTGTCATTTTATTCGATCACGACTCTGTCTATCGTTCCCGCTGCATCCTGTATAAGCGCAGCAACAACGACAAACTGTTTTCCCGCATTTTCTTCTTTCTGCGTCGTTAATGTAATCAGAAAATGGTATGGCGTAACATCTTCCCAGCCTTCTCTCAGATTCATGCTCATGTCCCTTGTTGCATACAGGTCCTTGAGGAACTGTTCGCAGCCGGACAGGTATGTAAAATCATAAGTACGGATCAGACTTGTATTTTCCCTTTCATAAGCGGCAAACACTTCATAAGTCAGCACATTGCCGTCCAGATATAGATATATCTGCTCATGTTCTTTGAAAAAATCCGGGTCTGCAAAGCGGTACAAATCCGCAAACAGGCCTTCCTGACCGGCTCCGCTCCTGCCATGGAGTACGGTATTGAAATCGCACATACTTGTCAGATTCGCAAGTTCAATATAAATCGCTCCGCTGTCATCCGTTTCTCCGTACGCATTATGATCTTCGTAAAAATCATCCGCCTCTTCGCTCTGTAACACAGGATTGTCTATTTCGGTACCCGGTATATATATCCATGCAAAAATATCAGGATTTTCTTCCTTTAATACCGCAAAATCTATATGCGCATCTTCTGCCGTTTCATAAGCGATACCGGTAGATTCTGAAGAAATCTCTTCCGTGGAGGCATCAGACTCTTTCGGTGTATCCTGCGAGTTCTGCATATCCTGTAGGCTCTGTGCATCCGGTTGGCTCTGCATATTCTGCGTCCGCCCGCATCCAACGGTTCCCACTGTAATGAAAATAAAAACAGACAGGAACATCAAATATTTTTTATGATTCATTATATGATATCTCATCTTCATTTATCTCTTTATAAAAAGTATTGATAATAAGCTCATACAAAGCATCCTCGTTCGGATAAAACTCCTCGAACTGCTCTCCCATAACAGTTTCTCCATTTAAGGTATGGAAACAATCCTCATCAAATCGATAATCGGATACAATGGAAGCCAGATAAACAGCCTCGTCCAGAGAAATATCCGTGACCATCTGCTGTGATATCGCCCGATATAAATTCAGTACAACGGAAATATCTTTTTTCACCGCACGTTTCGCAGCTTTGATGAAACCGTTTAAGTATTGTTCCTGTCTTTCAAGCCGCATATCAGCAGAACCGAATGTATCAATATCTCTGTATTTTATATACCAGAAAGCATCCTCACCGATCAAATGGACCTGACTGCCTTCTACAAAATCAGAATCTACTGCAGTCATATCCTCGAGCACCGTCACCTTTATGCCGCCTACCGCGTCATTGATCGCGGAGATTGCGCTCATATTAACGGCGGCATATCCATGGATAGGCAGACCATAGAACAGATTGGCTACGGCCTTGCGCTGATATTCACAGCTTTCTTCCATGCCATCGCCAAAACCGTGCTGCACCGCAATCTGTGCTTTGGTCGTTGTAATATAGGCACCCTCTTCATCGTAAAGGTCTATATCCGTCATCGTATTTCTGTTAATGCCGATAATCTTAATGCTTTTATCCTGCGGATTTATGACGACGAGGAAAAGTGCATCTGCCTGTCCGCCATCGGTTCCTTCCGCAGCTTTTACAGCATCGCTGTCTTTGTCGATTCCCATAACAAGAAACGTCATGATATCTTCGTTATATTCATAAATGGTATCGTGATATTTGACCCAGCCTTCCTGCCATGTATGCGCTTCCTCTTCACTCAAAGGTTCCGCACCGATCACAGTCTGCAGTTCAGGCTGCGTGCTTTCTATACTATGCCGCAGACGACTCTTCCCTACCGCCCTGACGATACCAAAACAGCCGGACAGGAGTCCAAGAAACAGCGCAATACAAGCAGCTGTTATAAGGATACGTTTGCGGCTATGCCTTTTTTTTCCTTCGTTTCCCTGGCTTTTGTCTCGGAACCATACTTTCCGTAATATTTACCATAGTACTTTCCGTAATACCTGCCATAATTTCCGTAATATCCCTTGCTGTCCAGCTCCACTTTATTCAGGACAACCCCGAGGATACGGCTTCCGGACTTATCAAGCTGTTCTTTTACCTTCTGGACAAAACGATAGCTGACCGCGTTATTTTCTACGACGAGTACGGTCCCATCACAGCTCTTTGCCACAACTGCTGCATCGATGACACTGCCAAGCGGCGGCGTATCGATGATCACATAGGTGAAAGGAGTCTTCAACGCATTCAACATATCCCGGAACTTTTCACTGCCCAACAGTTCACTTGGATTCGGCGGCACAGGACCTGAAAATATCATATACAAATTCGGAACATTCGTTTTACATAAAACATCGGTATACTTATATTTTCCGACCAGACAATGGCTTAATCCATATTTCACCCCGCCGGTCTTATATCTGCCTACCAATACGGATTTACGCATATCAGCATCCACTAACAAAGTCCTGTTTCCCGCTTCTGCAAAAGCTTTGGCCATTTCCATTGCAACACTGGATTTTCCCTCATGCGGCGTACAGCTCGTTACGGCAATCACTTTTACGTTATCGCCACAGAATTCGATATTGCTCCGTAATGTCTTAAATGCTTCCTTCATACGGAAATCGGCATTTTGCTCAAATTGTAGCTTTACCTCCTGCATGATTATTTCCTCTTTATCCTTCCTTTTTTCGTGTTTTCTTCTTCTCTCGCAATCGGTATCAACGCCAGTGTGCTGAGTCCGAGATATTTCTCGACATCTTCCGAACATTTGATTGTATCATCCAACAGATAGAAAACAAGTATGATGGCACAGAGAAAAAACACTCCTGCAATTCCGCCAAATATTGTCCATTTGGCAACGCTCGGTCCGGCCTTCTTGGTCGGCAGATTAGCAGATTCCACAACATTGACTGCATCAATATCCATGACATTCTGAATATGCTCCCCTGCCACTTCTCTGATACAGTCCGCAATCTCTTTAGCCTGTACCGGATCAGTATGTTCTACGGTAATCGATACGATCCGCGTATCCGTCGGCGTATTCACCGACACCTTTTTTAATAAATCCGCATATTCCATATCGTCTAAAGAAAGCTGATCGATTACCTTCTCTAATACATATCGGCTGTTTATCAATTCTGCATAATCCTTTGTCAGCTGTGTTCCCATCTGCACATCGCTGTATGTAACCGTCGTACTGTCCGATTTATTCAAAATATAGATTTTTGTCGTTGATTCAAAAGTCGGCGTCAGGATAAATTTACTGATCACCAGACAAACGACTGCTGTAAAAAGACCAGCGCCCAAAATGAGCCAGAATTTTCTAAACAGAATATGTATGATCTCAAGTAAATCTATTTCGATTTCATCATTGTGTTTTTCCATCATCATTTCCCAATTCTTATTATCTTTCTATATCAATATTTCTTTATCCTGTATAACCCTGGACGGATTATCATATAACAGTTGCGCTGTATAATCTTCTCCGTATTTTTTTATCATATAATCTGCACAGGCCGACAAATGAGGCGCCCTTTTCCCCAGATCATGGGCATCTGTTGCAATAAAATGAACCAGATCCTGCTTTAAGAGTTTTCTGGTATACTGTCTTGTATCAAACCCGAACTTCCCCATGACGCTGCCAGCATTTACCTGAATATAACATCCCATTTCCCTTAAATCGCTCATTCCGGATTTCTTTGCCCGGATCTCCCTGTAACGTTCCGCATGCGCCAAAATCGGATAATATCCGTTCATCAACAGGGAATAGAGTCCGTTGCGGATATAATCATAATGATCTGACGGATTAAACTCTACAAGTACATATCGCGAGCCTGCCAGCGTTACAGCATGACCGTTTTCCATTTCCGAAACAAGTTCACTCCGGTAATAGATTTCATTGCCTATGTACAATTTTATTCCGATTTTTTTACCAAGAAGTCTGCTTCTCATATCCTCTACTTTTAAGGCAAGTTTTGAGAAGTCCAACGGATGATGTCCGGGCTTATTGTGAGGAGTAAGAATGATTTCAGAAGTGCCATCGTCCGCCGCAAGCTGCAGCATCCGCATACTTGTTTCCATATCATGTGCACCATCATCTACTCCCGGTATAATATGAGAATGAATGTCGATATACTTTTGCATATGCCTCCTCAGCGACTTATCCGCACGTTTTGCGGCTTATTATATAATATAATGTTTTCATGGATTAATCAATATTAATTCATCTCAATATTCGTTCCACTCAAAACAATTTATTAGTCAAATTGAAGAAATAGAAAGCGGATACCGGCAAACAGGTCTTTTGCCGATATCCGCTTCAGAAAATAGTTTCATCCCCTGCGGCAGTAGCTTCGTACCGTCAGCCAGAGAAACAGCGGTATTTCCAGAATCGGAACAATTAAAAGCAGCCACGGCGCCCATGCCGTGAACGGTCCGAGCCGTAGAAATTCAAAATCGGTCAACGCATACAGAAAAGCATTGCTTCCGCCAAGGCCGCCGGAAGGCAGCAGCACCCGAAGATAAGAGGCCGCTTTCCCGCCGATCATCATATAAAAAACGGAAGGCCCGATGCCGAACGCGATTGTCAGCCCGATAGCGATTGTTGTATTTTTACATACCGCCGACAGAAAAAGCACGAAACATACGCTTCCAATCAACGAAATAAAACCGGCAAGCATCATCAAATTCTGCATTTCACCGACATTCAGGCTCAAAAGGCTCGCCGCAGAAAACAAGATCTGCAGCGATGTCTGCCTGCATTCCCAGCCAAACAGGCTATTGGAAATCAGCTGAAAAACCGCCATGCACGGGACAAAAGTCATGATACTGATACTCAGAGCCGACAATATTTTAACAAATACAAGACTCCGCCTTCCATGCTTCGTACTACGCAGGATATCATCCGCGCCGGTCTGATATTCACAGCAAAACAGCGGCGCCGTGATCAGAATGCACAGGAACATGAGCAGAAACAGATAGATGCTTTCATACTCCGCCATATTGCTTCCGTATCCCGGATAAAAATAAAAGGGCATTTCTACTTTTTCATACATCCTGCCGGCAATCTCCCTGGCGGCCGGATTATTTTTCTGCTCCAGCCGCATCAGATCAGGAAGATGGGAACGGCAGCGCTCGTAAAAAGCGAGAGCATCCTCTTTGGTAATCTCCAGATAATCCGGCGCGAGGCCGCTTTCCGAATCGGCCATGACCTCATGCAGTCTTGTGACCAGTTTGGAGTAGGGCAGAATTTCACTGTTCCAGACATTTTGCGGAAAATCGCCGTAAAAATCGCCATAAATCGCCAGATTTTTCTGATAATATTCCAGCCCCAGCGCCATCTTTTCAGGGGTTACTTCTCCCGCCGCAGGCGCCTGCAGACTTTTTTTGATGGCAAGCGCTTCCCTTCCTTCTATCGTAATCTCCTGTCCGTTTTCTTCATAGGTGTACCGTTCAAACGTAACGGGCACCCATGCCATAAAAACAGACAATATGAACGCTGCTGTCAGAAAGAGAATCGTGCTCCTGCTCCGTAAGATCCGCTTCATTTCTTCTTTATATAATCTTTTCATATGAATGACCATGCTCCTTTCAACAAAAATTTCTAATCCTCAGCAGAATGCTTCTGTGCCGGAAAAAGCTGCAGATATAAATCTTCAAGGCGCGGCTCTTTTAACACGGCGTCCGGCATATCTTCCTGCTTTCCGATGTAGCGCAGCGATACACCGCCGTCCGCTTCGTTGCGCAGATTGACAATCTGCACTTTCTTTTCCCATTTTTCAAGTTCCTGCGGCGCGATAAAGCCCTCAAATACTTTTCCCTGCATCTGTGTGACCAGTTCCTGCGTAGTTCCTGTCTGCAAAATCCTTCCGTCTTTCATGATGGCGTTCTGCGTCGCGATATATTCCACATCCGACACGATATGGGTGGAAATCAGCACGATCCTGTCATGCGCAAATTCCGACAACAGGTTGCGGAAGCGTACCCGCTCACCGGGGTCAAGACCGCTTGTCGGTTCATCCAGCACCAGAAACTCCGGGTCGTTCAAAAGGGCCTGTCCGATGCCGACCCGCCGTTTCATGCCGCCTGACAGTTTGATGATTTTCTTTTTCCGCACGTCTTCTAACGAAAGCCTGACCAGCAATTCGTCAATTTTCCTTCTGGCCTGTTTATCGCTCATGCCTTTCATCGCAGAAATATATTCCAGATATTGTTGTACCGTAAATTCAGGATAAAATCCAAATTCCTGCGGCAGATACCCGATAATGCTCCGATAAGCATCACCCAGCTGTCCGATTTCCACACCATCATAGCAGATACGCCCTTCGGACGGCTTCATGATGCCGCAGATCATGCGCATCAGTGTGGTCTTTCCTGCACCGTTCGCCCCAAGCAGCCCCCAGACGCCGGAAGTGAAACGCAGGCTCACATCCTCCACCGCCTTTTTAACGTTGTTTCTGTCCTTAAAATTTTTTGAAATATGTTCTAATACGATTTCCATAATAACACACCCTCCTTTTCCTTTGAGATTAATCTTCGATACTCCCATCCAATCGCGCAGACACACAACATCGTGTACAGAATGCCAAACCACAGAATACCGTCCGGCAGCAGACAGCTTACGGCATTCACAATTTCATAGGCTGCGCAGACAGATACGATACAAAGCAGCAGGGGCCGACTGACAGATACGCAGGGTTTCCTTCGCATCCACAACATCAGAGCGGTAACTGTCGCCGTCAAAAAGGGAATCACGCCGAACAGAAATACGACCTTTCCGCTCACACCGGCGCGCATGGATAAAAATGCCAGTACCGATAGCATCCCCATATCCCCGACACCGATAAAAAGCAGTTGTGCCGCCAGCCCACCCCTGACAGAAAAGCGGGTGGCGCGTTCCACCTCGAACATCCGACAGCGTATGGACCTTTGTAGAATCGGCAGGACACATACCGCAATAATGCCGCTGCATCCACATAAAAATCTGGGAACGTTTTCCGGCAGTATGCACAATGTGCCGCCCGGCATACTTCCCGGTATTTCGTCCGCCTGTATACCGTAAATACTGAAAAATACGGCACACAAAAGCGCTAATACCATGCCCTGCCAAAACCATATCTTCCACGCGATAAATTTTATCTGCTTCACCATAAATCCCCGGAAAGACAACTGGCACCGCCCCGCAAAAGCCGGCCGGACATCCCGCGCAAGCCGCTGCGTTTCTTCCAGTCGTTCCTCATAAGGGACCGCCCCCTCCACCGCCAGCAGATTCTTCCATTGTTCTTTTTCTTTCATTGCTGCCTCCTTTTTCCCCGCAAAAAACTGATTCCTATTACATGTATGGGTTGCACTCCCGTCGCCGGCCGGACAGCATATCGTTCCCGCGGAGGCCCTTGAAAACCGCCAGTGCTTAGCGAGGTTCTTCACGAGCTTAGCATCTGCTGCCGGTTTTCGCGGAGCGCAAGCGTGCCTCCAAGGGAACGATATGCTGTCCGGCCGGCGACGGGAATATAACATACCCTCTACTTTAATGCTTCCCGCATGACCTTTACCGCCCTGCGCAGCCTCGTCTGTACCGTACGCAGGGGAAGGCCTGTGATATCGGCAATCTCGCGCATCGTCAATTCCTGTCCGTATCGCAGCAGTATCAGTTCCCGCATACTATTGTCCAAATGAGTCAATGCCGTTGCAAGCTGCTGCCTGTCCTCCACCGCCTGATATCCGCATTCCGGTGCGCAGACGGTTTCTGAAACGGCTTCCGAAAGCGATTCTGTCACAGGATGCTTCCGCTTCATATCGATGCAGGTATTTGCCGCAATCCGATATAAGAAGGCGCGGAATGCTCCCCTGTTCTCATACTGCCCCAAAAACCGCACCAGTTTCAGAAATGTTTCCTGCGTGGCATCCAGCGCACTTTCCCTGTCGGGCATATGCCACAGGCAATAGCGCAGAATGGCAGGGTAATAGAATGCCACCAGTTCGTCGAGGCATTCCTTTCTGCCATTTTTAATCTGCTCTAACAGTTCTTCTTCGCGCACCATAATAACCTTTTATCCCTTCTTTTTGTCCGTCTTTGCCAGGAAGCATTTCCTTATACTAATAATGACGATGGCAAAACGGAAAATGATTTTGCCACCGCCCAAAATTTACTTCCAATATTTACTTTACCACACGATTTCCATATCAGGTTTCCGGAGAGGACTCTGTCCTCGGCCTTCTAAATTCTCCCGCATTTTCCACCGCCGGGTCTTTCATCTGATAGACGCGGTGCCATTCCTTCGTCGCTTCATCCTTGACCGTCTCACTGCGGTTCTGGTAGAGGAACTTGGTCAATTCATAGCAGTCTATCCAGATTTCGTTATTGCTTTCCTTCTGAGATTCGTCAAAGATCAGTTCCAGTCCCCAATGTAAATGAACGACTTCGATATTATTTACATTTTCCGTCGTGCTGTATCCCGTGTGACCCATATAGCCGACGACATCGCCTGCCGTCACAATGCTGCCCTCTTCCAATTGTTTATTATATGGAAAATTCTGTCTAAGATGCGCGTAATAATAGTACCGCTTTCCATCGAAACTGCGGATACCGATGCGCCAGCCGCCGTATTGATTCCAACCGAGCGCTTCTACATAACCGGATTCGATGGCAATGATCGGCGTACCGATCTGCCCCATCATATCGTGTCCGAGATGCGGCCTTGAATAGCCATAACTTCTGGACGACCCGAAATCATCATAATGACTGTAATCGAATCCCTTTGCAATAGGTGAAAAAGCTTTCAGTCCGTAAAAATTTTTCCACTCTTTTTCTCCGGTATCACCTTTCGGCACTTCCAGCGAGAACTCTCCCACCATGCCGCTCAATACTGCACCGTAAGCCTCCTTATAATAATCATAGTATTCCATCTTTTTCGTCAGCTGCTCCATCGTCGTTTCACCGGAACGCAGCTTTTCCGCCGTCTCCTGCAGTTCCGAAACACTGTTCTTGTCAAACTTTCCGCCATGCTTTGCCCCCACATATGCCAAAAGTTCTATCCAGTCCGTATGGATTTCATCCTGATAGGAATCGACATCCAGCTCATATGCCTTCTTCATCGCCTCGCAGGTAATATTGAAATCCACCCATTTGATATAGCTGCCGTCGGCGGATACCTCCACCGCCTCTCCCGCATTTTCCATTTCTTCCCATACGAATCCATTTCCCGCCTGCCCGGCGTTATCCCTGCTGCCGATTTCTTTGACCAGCCAGACACACACGACCGCCACGAGCAGAACCAGCTCTATCCTGATTCCCCATTTGATTTTTCGCATAATGACACCCTGTGCCGCTTCACAGCCCACACGCTTTTCGCAGATCTTATGAAAATATATGAAAAAAATCTGCGGGTTATGTCAGCCCGCAGATTTCTATAAACCGCCGCTCTATTGTGCCAATCTTTAAAGAGGATGCGAAGCATTCTCTGAATCTTCGCCCCGGGGCGAAGATTTTTTATAAACAAATTCTCTTTGTATGACAAAGCTCAGAAAGAACAAAAATACATCCACCGGTATTTTCACCGCCACCTCATACCCTCCAATCAGGTGAAAAAGCTCGTTGACCAGGAATGCGCTGCAAAGCATCTGGCAGACCGCGAGCACACAGTACTTTACAGCCGTCGCCGCAAGGTTTGCGCTGCTTTTGAATACGACCTTATAATTCAAAAGGAAGTTATAGACCGCCGAAATGACTCTTGCCAGCACGGTCGCGCTGAAAATATAAGGCAGTTCTTCCAAAAAGCCGGGCACCGCCTGCAAAGTCCTGCAGAACAGTCCAAAAAGCACCAAATCCAAAACACTGGACGATAAGGAAGAGAACAAAAACTTTCCGAATATCATATAAATCCGAATGGAATCTCTGATCGGGTTAAAATGGCTCGTCTTATTTGCCTCCAGATAAATCGTCTCCACCGGTACTTCCAGAATTGGAATGTCCAGATTTTTCGTCTCGATCAGCATGTTTGTCTCATACTCAAAACGTTCTCCCTTGACGTTCATGAGCGCTTTCATAAAAGAAACGGGAATCGCCCGGAGTCCTGTCTGGGTATCGGAAACTGACAGTCCGACCAGATAGCGGAACACTTTTCTCGTGCACTTATTGCCGAAACTCGAACGCACCGGCACATCCGACGCATCAAAATTGCGGCATCCGAGAACGATCGCCTTCGGATTTTCCCACAATTTCCGCATACATGCCAGAATGTCATGGGGCGTATGCTGTCCGTCGGAATCTGCGGTCACACAGCCGCACAGCCCCGGAAACTTTAGCAAACAGGCATTAAAAGCCGTCTTCAACGCCCGACCTTTACCCAGATTCACCGCATGATGCAGCACCTCGCAGCCTTCTACCGTCTCTGCCTGCGAAAACAGTTCCTGATAATCGCTGCCGCTGCCATCATCCACCACGATCATGTGCACGATGCCGGCCGCTTTCAACTGCCCAAGCAGTTTCAGCAATTTTTCATCCGGTTCATATGCCGGTATGATGACCGGTATATTATAATAGGAAGACATAAGATAATCCTTTCTATGATGGTATGATTGTATTGTGAAAGGCCGCGGTGGGCCGGCAGACGAAAAAGTTTCCGCTGCGCGGCACGCTTTCGCTCCGCTAAAAGGTGTAGCGGTACTAAGGATTTTGTGACACAAGTGCCCCAAAATCCAAGTGCCGACACCTTTTACAGGACCGCGCAGCGGAAATCTTTTTCGTCTGCCGGCCCACCGCGGCCTTTCACATGATCAGCAATAGGAAGAGCGCCGCTCTTCAAGGCATTCATTCAACCTGTATCAGCCGCATCTGCACGTCATCATCCTCAATCCGATATAAGACTTCACAGGAAAATGCGCCGCCTTCTGTCATGATATTAAATACTTTCGCCACGTCTGCATCCGTTTTTTCCACATACAGATATTCGGCGTGAGAATCCCGGATTTCCTGCGCCATCCAATCGGACACGGCATCGTCCAGGTTCACGGCTTTATAAACAACGGAAATCGGCGAGGCTTCCATATTCACATAACTGTTCCTGACCCAGCGCGGTTCGTCATCCCGCTGAACATAACATATCCTCGTGCTGTGCCCGGTTCCCAGCTGCCCGGCTTTTTCCAGAAAAACGGCGGCATCTTCGTCAATCATATCCGCCCGCTCCGCAAACTGCTCCTGCACTTTTTTCCGATAGCCGATAAGACCATGATAGCCGGTCTGCCACTCCGCTGTCAATGCCACGAACAGAATCAGGCAGATACAAGGGCCGTATTCCTGCAGGAATGACCATTTTGCCCGGGTAAAAAGACTCCCGCCGCAATCCATCCAGATCTGTGCCAGAAAAAGCAGCGTTCCGATGGTAAAAGGCGCGCCGTAACGCTCAATCGAGGAAATCATGCCCGATGCTTCCAGATACTGCGTTTCCGTTGCAAAAATGGTGATATGGGCGATAAAAATGATTGCGTAAAAAAGCGCACCGCTCACAACGCTGAACCATAGAACAAGCCTTCCCTGTTTTTTCGGCATCATATCCTTTCGATAGAAAAAGATGACGAGCAGGCAGATACACAAATAAAACCCAAGCGGCGTCAAATCAAGGACCGGCGTTTTATTCTTATGCAGAGGCATACTGACGAAAGCCTCCAGAAACGCCTTCGCAAAATCGCCCGTATAACCGGAAATCCCGTATTCATCCGTGGTCATATATGTTACCGCCGTTGCCGTCGTTTTCGTCACACGCCGCATCAGAAGGCAGAAAACCATCCAGCTGCCGCCCGTTATAACGGGCGCGGCGCAAACTGCAGGCAGCCGGAGTTTATTCCATATCCGGCTTTTTGCTTGACCAGAAAAGTCATCAACCCCTGACTGCACCCTCATCGTATTCTGACCATACTGATAGACTGCCAGAAAGATCAGCCCGAACAATGCCCAGATAAATCCCACTGATTTGACCAAAACGAGCACACTCAGATAAAGCATCAGCCTTCCATAATAGAAGCTGTCTTTTTTCCCTTCCCTGTCAATCACCGCAAACAGAAAACCGCCATAAATGCAGGCCATCGTCAAATCTGCGCAAAAGCCGTCATATCCATAAACCTCTGCAATCCCCGGCAAAAGCCACAACGATAACGCCATTCCGGCCGCCACCAGAATATTTCTGCCTTTTATCCTGCGCAGCAGAGGCAGCATAAAAACAAGATTCATGAAATAATATCCGGCAAAAGCAAGTCCTTCCCGGAATCGATGCGGGTCAAAATGCAGAAACCACCACTTTATCAACTGCCCGCCCGGCGGATAATCGCCAAATTCCGGCGCCACATTCCCATATTTTCCCGCAAAACCATTCAAATAATACAGCGATTTAACATCCGTCGCCCAGAAATTAATGTCATCCCACCAGCTCACCGCCTTCCGGGAAGTACACAAAATAACGACCATCAACAGCAGAATTGCCGTGAAAAATGACGGTTGTGTCACATTCATCAGACACGATTTCCCGAACGCCGCCCGCTGCCCGCGCTTCCTGCTCATGAGCCAGACTGCAAACAAAACGATGACCAGAATGCTGACTCCATCAATAAAATTCAGACGATGACAGAATGCCAGCACATAAAGCGTCAAAACCAGCATACAGGTAAGCACCGGGAAGATTTCTACCAAACTTGCCTTCCAGAAATAAGCGAGCATGAACAGACCGATGAAAAATGCGGTGATATTGATAATTGCCATGAAAATAACCATGCCTTTCTCATACTCTACATAAATATCACCCTGTCAAAGATGACAGGGTGATGAACGTTGTCAGATTACAAAGCCAAATGGACATGCTGGCATGTCCACCCGGCTCGCTGCCCGCAGGAATTAATATTCCGGCTCGAGTAGTCCGTAGGTATTTCCCTTTCTCTTATATACGACATTGACCTGATCGGTTTCCGCATTGCAGAATACGAAAAAGTTATGTCCGAGAAGTTCCATCTGTACGCAGGCATCTTCCGGGTACATCGGCTTGATATCGAATTTCTTTGTCCGGATGATCTGCACTTCTTCCTCATCCATAAAATCTTTTTCCAGATATTCCTGTTTGAAAAATCCTGCCGCCTGCTGCCTGTCCGTCAGTTTCGTTTTATACTTCTTGAGCTGTCTTTCGATGATTTCTTCTACAAGGTCTATCGAAACATACATATCGCTGCTGACCTGCTCGGAACGGATGATGCTTCCTTTCATCGGAATAGTCACTTCAATCTTCTGCCTGTCCTTCTCGACGCTCAATGTAACATGTATCTCTGTTTCTTCGGCGAAATATTTCTCGAGCTTGCCGATTTTATCTTCTACGGCTGTCCTTAATCCTTCTGTTACCTCAATGTTCTTCCCAACAATTATAAATTTCATAGCACCCATCCCTTCTATTGTGGATTATTGTATGTCCAAACAGCCTTATCAAAACTGCCTGGATGATACCGGCTTTAAGCCCGCATGACGCTGGCTGCAGACCCGTGTGACGCTGGCTGTTAAGCTTGCGTGACGCTGGCTGTTAAGCCTGCGTCTATTATACCATATATTGGCATGCTATATCAACAATATCCTGATTTTGTTATATATATCCAAAACATATGTTTTTTCTATAACAATATTATCCCCCAAAAAAACTGTCAAAACAGGTGGATAATGTGGATAACTTGGTGTATAACCCGATTGTATCAGTTATTTTTGGGGGTTATCTGTGGATAACCGGGTTGCGAAAACTCACGAAATTCTTTAGGTGCTAATATAGTTTCATATCTTTTGGTAATTCTGCACAATTCATTTATTCTCAGCAGTTGAAATCCGCAAGATGTGTGTGGTATAATTTTAGCGCATCTGCTAATAACGAATCTACATTTGAAAGGAAAAGAGACCTATGTTTTGGGATAACGTGTCCGGATTATATGACTTTGTGGAAACCGTATATAATGGCAGAGTATACCGGAGTCTCGGCGAAAGAGTCGCAGAGGAAATAGAACAAAATGATATTGTGCTGGAGTGCGCCTGCGGTACAGGGGCAATCAGCAGATACCTTGCCCCGAAATGCAGATTATTGATCGCAACGGATTTTTCCAGAGGGATGTTAAAGCAGTCAGCGAAAAACTGCCGGAAGTACCATAATGTCAAAGTAAAACACGCGGATATGACACAGTTAAAATGCCGCAGTGACCGATTTGATAAAGTGGTCGCCGGAAACGTAATTCATTTGCTGGAAAACCCCCATGCCGCAATAAAAGAACTGGAACGGGTATGCAAAACCGGCGGTAAGATCATCGTTCCGACCTATATCAATGCGTCCGCCGGCGTTAATAAAAAAGCCGTACAACTGCTTGAACTGGCCGGTGCGAATTTTAAAAGACAGTTTGATATCGACTCGTATAAACAGTTTTTTACGGATGCAGGATACCAGAATGTTGAATATTTCATTATCGAAGGACGAATGCCCTGCGCCGTGGCGGTGATCACGAAATGAAATTACTGATTTACGGAGCAGGTGTCATCGGCTGTCTATATGCAGCCTTATTTAGTGAAGCAGGATATGATACGACAGTCTATGCCAGAGGGAAAAGACTTGAAAGCCTCCAAAACAACGGCCTGCTGTATACCAAAAAACAAAAAAAGTTAAAAGCATCCGTAAATATCATTGAAAAGGTCGAGCCGGATGATATCTATGATTTTATCTTTTTAACGGTAAAAGAAGAGCAGGTACACCAGGCATTAAGGGAGTTAAAGGACAACAACAGCCCGAATATCGTAACAATGGTCAATACCATTGAGCCCTATCACAATTGGGAACAGCTATGCGGAAGCGGCAGGATCATCCCGGCTTTTCCCGGCGGTGGCGGAAGTTTTGAAGGAAATGTATTAAACGCGGCTCTTACACCGCCCATCATACAGCCCACCACCTTTTCGGAAATAAACGGTGAGACAACAGAACGGCTGCTAAGATTATCCACTCTTTTTGAAAATTCAAAAATACCTTATCAAATCGTAAAAGACATGCACGCATGGCAAATATGCCATCTGGCGATGGTCGTGCCGATTGCGGACGCTTATTATGAAGCAGACAATCCGGCAAAGGCCGGACAGGAAAGAAAAACAATGTATAAAACCGCAAGGCGGCTGAAACGAAATTTTCATATCCTTTATAAATCAGGAATTGAACTATCCCCCAAAAAAGTTCATCTATTCCGCTTTGTTCCTACTGCTGTTTTATGCGTCGGGCTCAGCATCTTATTCCAAAGCGATTTTGGGAATATGTTCATGTATCAGCATTCCATGAAAGCGCCGGGTGAAATGAGGGAATTACACAGACAATTCTATCAATATATAAGAAAATACGGACAGGCATAAAAATATAATACGATTCCCCGCACGATTTTAGCTGTTCACTCTAAATTGCTGATCACCCCGAGCGCCGTCTTTGGAACAGCCCCGATATCCATTCCCTCCAAAGGTATCTCTGCATAAATGGCGAACTGATATTCTTCATATTCCCAAGTCGCAAGCACCTCTTTCCCGTCTGCGGAACACTGTACCCTGACATATACCATCTGTCCGGAAACAGCAGCGCCTTCCCATGTTTCTTCCAACGATGCGTCGCAGACGATATCCGGCAGTTCCGGGGCTCCTCCCCTGACAGCCAGCAATTTGCAGTCAGCGTCCAGAACAGCGTCGTGGTAACATATTTCCATATGGTCTTCATCCGGCTGTCTGTACTCCCTGTCCTGTATCCAGTTATTATTTCCCGGCAGTTGGATCATAATCCCAAAGTCACGGAACATCGCCTGTAAATCGGGAGAATCCCCTGCACGGCTTATGGAAACCAGTTCACCGAACGCAGGCAGCGTTTCTCCTTCCGTCATGATCTGCCAATCCCCATCATTCGCCGTTTCCTCTTCCATCGGCACATCCACAACATTCCTTTCCGGGTCTGTCAAAAAGCACACAGCCGTTACCACACATACACAGACAGCCGCCATGGCTGCCCATAGTGCCGGTTTTCTATAATGCAGAACATTCTTCACCCTTTCCTTTATCCTTCCCTCACCAAAAGCAAGCGGATAAGATACCATCATTTTCCCCGGCATACTGCACGCCAGCAGCGCTCTGCAATAAGCTTTTCTCCCATCAAGGTCCATGTCCCTGACTGCCTTTTCATCACAGGCAAATTCAATATCCCGGCAGAACATAAGATAAGCCGCCCACATTAACGGATGGAACCAGTATACTGCCAGCAGCACATAACCGAACGGTTTCCAGAAATGGTCCCTCCGTTTCAGATGTGCCCTTTCATGTGCGATCACATAACGCTGTTGTTCCGCCTCCATACCGGAAGAAAGATATATCCGCGGCCGCACGATTCCGAGAATAAAAGGGGAACCCACGGAATCGCATACCCAGATATTCTCCCGTAAAAGCGCTGCCTCACGCACTCTGGCGCGCATCCGCAGACAGCTTATAAAAGCATACCCTGACATGACCGTTAGACCGAATGCCCAAACAATCCCCGCAACAAGCCCTCCTATATACAGTGGATTTGCACTGTCACCGGGCGCTGGCGCTAAAGCCTCACCGACGACCGGGTTCAACACCTCGTTGACCGCCGGAATACCGCTATCGACAGAAGGCAGCTCTACATACCGGACGACAGCCGGATTCACCGTCTCCGCACTCGGTATCAGGCTGAATGCACTTTCCAAAGAAAACGGGCATATCAGACGGATTGCCACGATTGCCCATAATGCGCAGGGCAGCCACTTAGGCGCTTTCCGCAAAAGCAGCCGCAGCGCCATGACCGCCAGAATGAGCCAGCCGGCCGCTATGCTCCTGTTAAGCAGTTCCCAGAAAATTGTGTCCATCCTTATCTCCCTTCCGCCCTGTCGATCATGGCACGGATTTCTGCTGCCTCCTCGGACGTCAACGTATTATCCCTTGTAAACGCGGCAACAAAAGCAGGAAGAGAACCTTCAAAGGTATCTTCCACAAACTTTCTGCTCTGCATGGAATGAAACTGTGCGCGGGAAATCAGGCTCGTGACTGTTCCCTTATGATTCTCAAACAATCCCTTATCGCATAGCCGCTTCAGAACGGTATGCGTCGTCGTCCTTTTCCATGAAAAAGCTTCTGCCGCCAATTTCACCAACTCAGACGAAGTGACCGGTTCACGTTCCCAGATCATTTCCGCAAAACGTGCTTCAATCACTCCTAATTGTATTTCTGCCATATAAAATCCTCCGTAAGGCTATATATGCAACCCATATCTTTCTGCAAAATACGAATTATATAGTCTATATCGTCCTGCAAAATGTAATTTCTGTAGTCCATTTCGTCCTTCAGCAGTCTACTCATTGTAGTCTTTATCTTTTATATAAGTCTACACCATGTAGTCTCATTTGTCAATTATTCACATAATTATTTGAAAGTAAAATTTTTGCTTTAGCAGCCGTCCTATAATATCATGAATCCCTTTACCCAAAACGATGCTAATAAAAACGGCATAGCCAATCTCTGGCTATGCCGCTGTTTTTTGTATTTTCTGTTTTATACTTCTTTTCCTCGAACACCAAAATCTCTCTTAGAAGATTCTTCTGATCGAAAGAATCGAACGATATGTTGCACTGGAAACGATGATACCTGTTTTGGATGTAGAAGCATGGACAATCTGCCCGTTTCCTGCATAAATTCCTACATGTCCGGAATAACAGATAATGTCGCCCGGCTGTGCATTTTCGATGCCGTTTACAGTAGCGCCTACGTTTCTGTCCGCCGCTGATGAATGAGGCAGGCTCACACCGAAGTTACTGTATACGCTCATAACAAATCCTGAACAGTCAGCACCATTCGTCAGACTTGTTCCACCATATACATATGGATTGCCAACAAACTGCATTGCAAAATCTACGACTGCCTGACCGGATGCGCTGCCGCTCGGCGGTGCATAAGTCTTTTCGCTTCCGGAAGAACTGTTATCGGAGGATGCAGACTCATTTCTCTTGCTTTCCGCTGCTGCTGCCGCCGCACGCGCCTGCTGTCTGGCTGCTTCTTCTTTTTCCAGTCTTGCGCGTTCTTCTTCGATGGATTCCGCTTTTACGAATTCGGTAGACATATTGACGAAGTCTGTCGATACATAACCGTCACCTTCCTCGATATTGACCTTGACCCATCCGTCCAATTCTTCTGTAACGATCAATTCATCTTCAATCGGCACCATGCCGAGAATCGTTGAATCCGTTCCGGGCTGTTCCCTTACATATAATGTCGTTGTCGTAACGGTCGCAATTCTCGTTCCGACTTCCCTCGCGTAGCTTACCGCGTCATCGCCCGTTACACAAAATTCCGCTTTTACATATCCCTCTACGGAACCGGAACTGATCTTATACCAGCCGTCGCTTTCCTCAATAAAAGTACCGACGGACTTATCATACAATTTACCGACAATTTCCCCGTCCTCACTCGGAATATCGCGGACATTTACATAATTGTTAACTCTTGCAATAACAAGGCTCTTAAAGCCTTCTTCTTCTTCGCTGAGCTTTGCGGCATTGGAAGCTTCCCGCAAGTCTCTTGTGTATCCTTCGCTGACAACGATCGTTCTTTCAATCTTCTTATCCGATATCGTTGACTGGGTATTGCTCTCCAGCATACCGCCAATCGGGATTTCTCCCGTTCCCTTCACGGAAATCTCCGCCGTGGATGCCGTCAGGCCGCTGCTGTTCTCTCTCTCTACTTCTTCTTTCATATCGGAAAGGGACGTCGTACTCTCAGATGACAGAGAATAATCGATTCCTGCCGAAGGCAATACGGAATTTAAATCCCCAGCCGCATGAACAGATAATTTCATTCCGGAAAATGTGATGACTGCCGCCATTGTACAAGCTGCTATTCTCACGCTTTCTCTTCTCATAAAAACCTTGCCTTTCTTTCGATGTGAAGTCCTGATTTTTCATATGTTACAAAATTGTTAAATGTTATGAAATAAATATAACACTTATATACTATTTTGTCAACTGCTGTAACGTATAAAAAAAATGAAAAAAAAGCTGATTTCTGTGCAAAAGAGCGAGAAGTCCACACGGAAGAACCACAAGCGATTCTCCCTGACAAATCCTACCCGTTTTCTCTCTCTCTGAAATATTTTTCCACACTCACGACCGCATTTGCGCCATCTGCAACCGCCGTGACAATCTGCCGCAGCTGCTTGGTCCTGACATCGCCCGCCGCAAAAATACCGGGAGTCTGTGTGACGCAGTCCTCTCCTGCTATGATATAGCCGCCCTCATCATATGTTACAATACTTTGTAACATTTCCGTATTCGGTCGGATGCCTACCGCAATAAAAACGCCGTCCACCGGTAATTCCACCGTACGTTCTTCTTTTAACCGACGCAGCTTCAAAAACTCCACCTTCTCCTGACCGCAGATTTCTTCCACCACACTGTCCCAGAAGATTTCCACATTCCGGCACTGAAATAAGGTATCCTGTAAAGATTTAGCCGCGCGCAGGCTGTCCCGCCTGTGAATCAGGCAAACTTTCTCACAGATTCTGGAAAGGAAGATTGCATCTTCTACCGCAACATCGCCCCCGCCAACGACCGCCGCCGTCTTATTCCTGAAAAAAGCCCCGTCACAAGTCGCACAGTAAGATACGCCATGTCCGGTAAGCGCTTCCTCCCCCGGCACCTGCAGCAACGCATGGGAAGCTCCTGTCGCGATAATGACTGCTCCCGCTTCATAAGATTTCTCCGCATCCCCATCCCTGACAACAATGACTTTATGACCGCCCGCATCTGAAATCCCTTCTACTGCCGCATGGTCAAAAACAACTCCCATCTCCTCTGCATGCTGCCTGAATTTCATTCCCATTTCAAAACCATTGATACCGGGCATTCCGAGATAATTATCCACTTCATTAGTATTTAATATCTGTCCGCCGCTCATCGGGTTTTTCTCCATGACGAGCACATCAAATCCCGCCCTTTTCCCATAGACTGCAGCCGATAACCCCGCCGGCCCGGAACCGATAATGACCAAATCATATTTATCTGACATACACGAATGCTCCTTCCTTTTCCCTGATATTTATAGTATAATTCCTGTTGTGGCGCTTTGTCAAAAGTGAATAAGACCATCAAGTATCCGGTGCTGCAATTCAGGAGAGCGTCGGCCGGGCAGGGCATAGTTCCT